>CAXTQM010000418.1:0-2478 GCA_964246205.1 uncultured Beijerinckiaceae bacterium
GGCGATGATCTGCCGGTCCGCCGAAGCGATCCTCCGCGGACTGCCGGAGCCGGCGTTGCCCGTCCCAAGCCCCATCGCCGCCGACTTCGCCTGGTCGAGTGCGCTCTGCGGCGCCTTGCAGGCCGGGGCGGCGATAGGCCATTGCCGCGTTCTCCATGCGATCGGAAGCCGCGTGCGCGTCGGCCGGGTGCGCATCACGGCTCCGTTTCCCGCCAAGAGCCTGGTGGTGTTCTCCATTTGGGTGCGCCTCGCCGCCCCTTTTCGAGGCCGCGACATGAGGCTGACCATCGAGGGCGCGGTCCACATCAACCAACGCCGAGCGGATCGACAGGACACGGGTTGGCAGCAGATTTGGGTGGTGGCGAGGATCGTCGAGCCGTCGCAGGCGCTGGACGTCTCTCTCGAGGTCGAAGCCACCAAAGGCTCGGAGTTCCTGTTCGGAGGCTGGCAGATCGAGGAAGGCGGCCTACCGCACGAAGGGCTGCGACCACCCGAGACGGCGCGCTTCGGGCCGCCTGCGCCGATAGAGACCAGTCTGAGCGGCTCGAAGCGGATCGTGCGCCTGGCTGCCCGACTCATGGCCGGAAGCCGTGCCCATGCCCCTGAAACGTCCACCGTGTCCTCCGTCGATAGCTTGACGGCTTACGGTCTCCTGTTCGCCGCTGACAGCATGATCAAGGAGAAGCTTTACGACGAGGCCGACGGCCTCCTGCTCGCGGGAATGCTGCTGTTCCCACAACAGGCCGAGCTTTTCACCCACTACGCCTTCTGCGCCCAGAGCCGCGGCTGGTTCGCAGAGGCGGTCGGCCGTTGGCGCAACGTGGCGGAACTGTTCCCGCAGTTCGCCCTGGCGCACTGGCGCTTGGCCCAGAACCTGAGGAGGTGCGGCGAGACCGGCCGCGCTCTCGCCGTCATCGAGAGGGCCCTCCCGCAACATCGTGACGATCCCGCCGTGCTCGCCGAGGCGGCCGAGGTGTATGCTGCCATGGGGCGTTGGCCCGAAGCCCTCGCGCATTGGGACGAGGTCTTCGCCCGGGGCGGTTCGCGGCCGGAATGGCACAAGGCGCGGGCGCACGCCGCCGGTGCTGTCGCCTTGCCTCCAGGCGAAACCGACGAATGGTCGGTTCCCCTAGATTGACGGTTCTGCGATGGACCCCGACCCCGTGCTCCACGCTTGATCTCACGAAGGACTTCCCATGCGCCCGGCCGTCGCGCCCTACCTCACCGTCTCGCCGGCCCTCGCGGCTATCGCCTTCTACAAATCCGTGTTCGGTGCCGAGCAGGCGGCGTTCATGCCGGCGCTTGATGGGCTGCGCATCCTCCATTGCGAGCTGCGCATCAACGGCGGCTCGGTGATGCTGGCCGACGCGTTTCCCGAGTTCGGGCAGACCCGCATCGGCATCCCCGGCGAACCGGTGACCATGTCGGTGAGCTTGGAGTTGAAGACGGCTAAGGACGTCGACGACACCTTCGCCAAGGCCACCAGCTTCGGCGGCAAGGCCGAAACGCAGCCGACCAACTCGTTCTGGGGCACCCGCCTCGCGACCTTCCGCGACCCGTTTGGCCATCGCTGGATCCTCAACGCGCCGCTGAGCTGAGGCTGCGGGCTGCACGTCGGCGGCGATCGAAGGCGAGGGAGCGAACGCCGGCACGCCTTTAGGTCGCCTTGCCCGCGAGCTGCCGGAAGGGTGCCAGGCGGGAGGGATCGACCGCTTAAATTCGATCGCCCGATGGCCGATGCCGCGGCGCCGCCGGAGAAGAAGATCTCGGCGTAGTCGAGGCCGCGCTGCGTCGCCAGATTCCTGAAGAACGGGTCGGGAAAATTCGCCGGGCTCAACACCAGCAGACGCGTTCCGGGTCGGCAGAACACCACGTTGGCGAGCCCAGCGCCCTTGACTCCGACGATCGCGTCGGCGGCCTCGAAGGCCGCGATCTGCTCGGCCATGGCGAGCTCTTCGGGAAACAGCGTCACGAAACCCTCGTTCGCCAGCATGGCTTCCAGCGCCGTGGCGCACCGCGCATCTACGTCAGCCGGCAGCGGGCGGGAAGCCGGATGATCGAAGGCGCCGAGCCCCTCCACATGCCGCCGCACTTCAAGCACCCGCGCGCGGTGCAGGCGACGGTGGACGCCTGCAGGATCGTCGCCGGCTCAGCCGCCGCCGCCGTCGCTGTCGTGGATCAGCTGCCCGTCGGGCAGCACGACGCTGCCCTGGCCGAACACCAGCGGCTCGCGCAGCTCTAGCAGGTGGATGGCGGAGGCCGGATCGTGGAGCTTGGTGAAGGTGCCCTGCAGCAACGCGCGCTGCGGTTTGTCGAGGTCGCGCAGGTCGAGGAAGTACGGCTTGCGCCGCGCATAAGCCTGCCCATCAGAAGCTGCCCCGTACGCACCACGCTCCAGGGCTGATCCAAGCCGAGCTTGGAGACGCAATTGGTTTCGCCGTAAATGCGGGGCGGCAGGCTCTCCATGCCGACTTATGG
>CAXTQM010000419.1:0-1704 GCA_964246205.1 uncultured Beijerinckiaceae bacterium
ACCCGGCACGGCCCGGTGGTCAGCGACCTCGACGCCGCGCCCGGCGCCGCGCCGCGGCCTCGCTGCCGGTGTAGGCCGTGCTTGTGCGCGCGCCATATGGGTGCGCGGACCCGTTCCTCGAGGAGACCTGATGCGACCCTGGCTGACGCTTCTCCTGCTGCTCGCGCCGTCGGCCGGGCAGGCCGCGGGCTTCACGCTGACCAGCCCGTCCTTCGCCGACGGCGGCACCCTGGCGAAGGCCCAGCTCAACGCCATGCCGCGCTGCGGCGACGGCGGCGACCAGTCGCCGGCGCTGATCTGGAACACGCCGCCGGCCGGCACCAAGAGCCTCGCCGTCACCCTCTTCGATCCCGACGCCCACGGCGGCAAGGGCTGGTGGCACTGGGCGCTGTTCGACCTGCCGGCCGACCTGCGCGCGCTGCCGGAGGACGCCGGCAAGGCCGGTTCGCCGCCGGAAGGCGCGCAGCAGGCGGCGAACTCCTACGGGACGGCGGGCTACGGCGGTGCCTGCCCGCCGCCGGGCGACCCGCCGCACCGCTACGTCTTCACGCTCTACGCCGTGGGCGACGACACGCTGCCGTTCGACGCCGGCAGCCAGGCTGCCGAGGTCGGCGCCTGGCTGGCCAAGCACGCGCTCGGCAAGGCGCAGGTCACCGCGCGCTACGGCCGCTGAGACGCGGCAATGGCAGCCCGCTCGAGCAGGCCGACAGCCTTTCTCGTTCGAGTTCAGGCCTTGGCGCGCTCGACGTAGGAGCCGTCCTCGGTCTGCACCACGACTCGCGTGCCCGTCGCGATATGCGGGGGCACCATGATGCGGGCGCCGTTGGAGAGCTTGGCCGGCTTGTAGGATGACGAGGCCGTCTGCCCCTTCATGGCCGGCTCGGTTTCGGTGATCTCGAGCGTCACGCGCGCCGGGAGCGAGATGCCGACGGGGACGCCGTTGAACATCGAGAGCACGCAGATCATGCCCTCCTGCAAGTAGACCGCCTGCTCGCCGAGCACCTCGTCGGGCACGATGACCTGGTCGTAGTTCTCCTGGTTCATGAAGGTGTAGCCGTCGCTGTCCTTGTAGAGATAAGAGAAGTTCGAATCCTCGACGAAGGCGCGCTCGACCTGCTCGGTGGTCTTATAGCGATCGGTGGTCTTCACGCCGTCCGACAGGCGGCGCATGTCGATCTGCGTCGTCGGCGTGCCCTTGCCGGGATGGAAGCTTTCAGCCGTCAACACGACGTAGAGCTGTCCGTCGTCGCGCTCGAGGATGTTGCCTTTGCGGATCGAACTGGCGATGACTTTCACGGACTGTCCTTGTAGAAGCTCGACGGCCGAGGCGCGAACGGATGAGGCGGCCGAGGGCGTGCGCGCAGGCCGTGCATGCGCCTTCGCTAGCCGGTGAGCGCGGCGCGGATCAAGCGAAATCACGATGCATGCACCTTCGCCAGACCCTGCCCGCGCGAGCGCGGACGCATGGTGGCGGCCCGCGACGTTCTCCGCGCGAGCGCCGTTGCTTCAAGCCCGCGGCCGCATCAAGGAGGCGGTACGCCGGTACTTCCTCGATGTCGGCTTCGTCGAGGTCGAGACGCCGGCGCTGCAGGTCTCGCCCGGCCACGAGACGCACATCTCGCCCTTCCTCACCCGGGCGATCGGTCCCGACGGCGTGTCGCGGCCGCTCGCCGTGGTGGTGGACGGAGAGCTCAGTCCCGGATC
>CAXTQM010000419.1:1714-2477 GCA_964246205.1 uncultured Beijerinckiaceae bacterium
GACGCACGTGTCTCCCTTCCTGACCCAAGCGATCGGCCCCGACGGCGTATCGAGGCCGCTCGCGCTGCACACCTCGCCCGAGCTGACCTGCAAAAAACTGCTCGCCGCCGGCATGGAGCGGCTGTTCACGCTGGCGCCGGTGTTCCGCAACCGCGAGCGCGGGCGGCTGCACCACCCCGAGTTCCTGATGCTGGAATGGTACCGCGCCGGCGCGCCGCTCGAGGCGTTGGTCGACGACGCCGCCGTGCTGCTGCGCGCCGCCGCCACGGTGGCCGGCACCGGCCGCCTGCGCCACCGCGGGCTGGAGTGCGACCCGTACCTGGCGCTGGAGCTGCTGCCGGTCTGCGAGGCGTTCCGGCGCCACGCCGGCTTCGACCTCGGCCACCGCCGCATCGCCAAATATCTCGAACTTTGTGAACGCATTCAGGACCTTCCCCGGCATCTCGGCCAGCACTCCGGCGGCATGATCATCTGTCAGGGCCAGCTCAATCAGGTGGTTCCTCTCGAGCGTGCCTCCATGGCCGGCCGTCACGTCGTCCAGTGGGACAAGGACGACTGCTCCGAGCTCGGCCTCGTCAAGGTCGATCTCCTTGGTCTCGGCATGATGGCCGTCCTCAAGGATTGCCTTGACTTGGTGCCGCAACACTATGGAAAACAAGAGGATCTCGCCCAGATCCCCGAAAACGATCCCCTCACCTACCAGACCCTCTCCCGTGGCGACACCGTAGGCATGTTCCAGGTCGAAAGCCGCGCTCAGATGGTC
>CAXTQM010000420.1:0-282 GCA_964246205.1 uncultured Beijerinckiaceae bacterium
CTGCGCCACCAGCGTGACGCCGCTCATGCCTCGTGCACGCTCGCGCGGGCGGGCACGGACGCGCCGCGGCCTGCCAGCAGGCTGCCGCCGGCGCCAAGCACGGCCTGCCAAAGGGCCGCGCCCTTGGAGAGGTGGACGACCTCGCTCAGCGGGTCGCGCGTGAGCAGCCAGCCGTTCAGCCTGGCGGCGAGCCGGCCGATGATCGCGGTCTCCAGCCGCAGCCGCCAGTCGCGCACCTGCGGCGGGAGCTGCCGCCCGTACGCGACCAGCTGAGCGTTGCGT
>CAXTQM010000420.1:292-2468 GCA_964246205.1 uncultured Beijerinckiaceae bacterium
GGGGTCTACACCGTCGACGCGATGGCCGATGACGTGATCGAGACCCTCGACGCCCTCCAGCTCGACGCCCCGCTGGTCCTGGGGGGCTTGTCGATGGGCGGCTACGTCGCGCTCGCCATCGCGCAGCGGTATCCCGAGCGCCTCAAGGGGCTGATGCTCCTGAACACCCGCGCCGAGGCGGACTCGCCCGAGGCCGCCGCGAAGCGCGAGGAGACCGCCACCACGATCGAGGCGTCCGTCGACCTCGACGCGGGCGCCGTGACGGGCCAGCATGTCCTGCGGCACGTACACCCGGTCGATCTCGCGGAAATCCTTGCCGCAATCCTGCAGGTGGTTGACGATCTGCAGCGCCGCGCAGAGCGCGTCGTTGGCCGGCCAGGTCGTCTCCGCCTCGCCGTGGACGTCCAGCACGTAGCGCCCGACCGGCGCCGCCGAGTAGCGGCAGTAATGCGCGAGCTCGTCGAAATTGTCGTAGCGCAGCTTCGTCGCGTCGAGACGGAAGGCGACGAGCAGGTCCTGCGCGTGACGCGCGGTGACGCCGGTCTTCGCCAGCGACGCCCGCAGCGGCAGCGCCGCCGCGACCGCGTCCGAGCGCCCGAGCAGCGTGTCCTCGAAGGCATCGAGCCGGCGTAGCTTCTCGTCGGCGGGAAGGGTCGAGCTGTCGGCGATATCGTCGGCGGCGCGGGCGAAACGGTAGAACGCCAGCACCGCCTCGCGATGCCGCGGCGCGATGAGGACGGACGCGACGGGGAAGTTCTCTCCCTTGTCGTCCTTGCTCGCCTCGACCTCGATCGTCACGATCGCCCCATCAATGAAAAGCCGCCGCAGCAAGGCAGCATGCCTCACCGCGACGGCGGTTTGATTACAGGAGCCTTGAGAGTTGGCAAGTGCGAGCCGGCCTGCCGGCGGGAACGTCCGGCAGGCAAGCGTCTCAATACATATTGACGCCCTGCGGGAAGAAGCCGCCCGGAACCGGCGGGTTGGCGGAGCTGCCGTAGGCGATTTGCATGATCTGCGTCATGGTGCGCTCGTCAGGAATGGCCTGGCTGGAGTCGACGTTGGCGATCGACGGAGCCGTTAAGGTTCCGATGCCGTGGTCGCTGCCCTGGAACGGGGTGCCGGCCTGGCCGCTGAGGGTGTCGCGCAGGTAGGACAATGCCTGCGTCTGGGTGGTGTACGGGCCCATGGCGAACAGCGCGGTGCGGATCATGCCGGCCTGATAGGACTCGGCACCGAGCAGCCCCGTGATCCCGTCGAGGACCTTCGGTGACGTGACCAGGGTCACGGCGCCGCGAAGGCTGGTCACGCAGGTCTCCTCGATGACGTAGGCGGCGAGGAGGAAGTTGGCGTCGCTCGCGTAAGCGTCGAAACCGGCGCCCAGGCCGGCATTCTGCGCGATCGTGGCGAAGCTGTTGAAGAGCTCGAGTGTGGGACGGGCAACGGCGTTGATGCCGAGATTGCCGCGCACGAAGGCGACGTGATTGGTTTCGTCGTTGGCCAGCTGCGTGACATAGGCCTGCACGTTGGCGCTCTGGAAATTTACCGGTCGAGCGCCGGTTACCGGCCCGGCGGCTTGGCCGCGCGGCCCGACGACCATGGCTGTGGGCAGTGAGCTGCCGAGTGCGCGGAGGTAGAGTTCGGCGCCGAGGTACTCGAAGTTCAAGCCGAAGCGCTGGATGTTCGTGTCGTTGACGCCCTGCGCCGGGACGACAGCTTGGGCGAGAGCCTGTTGAGCGAGCCCACCAATCGCCATTCCGGCGACACCAAGGCCGACGCCCTTGAGAAGTCCGCGACGTTCGGTCGCCAATTCGGAGGTAGCCTCGGCAATCTTTTCCAGATCCGTAAAGTTCTGCATGATGCATCCGCCCTTATATTGCGAAGATGCTTTTATAGCGGCCGCTCCCTTTTTCACCAACATAGTTTGTTCGCCGCTCTGGCTTTCGTCTGTGCGCCGAAACGGCTCACCCCGCGAGACTGGTGCCTGTGGCGCCCGTAACACTCTTGTTAACCATTCGCTGCGCATTGATTGGCAAAGGGTTAACCAAGGCGCTTTGATGCGGCAGGCCTTTCTTCCGACGGATTTGCCGACGCTCTCTCCGGCAGATCGACCTCGAGCGAACGTGGTGTCCAGCGCGATGGGTTTCTCGAAGAAGGACCACCCATCGCGATGGGCGCG
>CAXTQM010000421.1:0-2457 GCA_964246205.1 uncultured Beijerinckiaceae bacterium
GGCATGGCCTCGGGGTTGATGGCGAGCCCGGCGGTGAACCAGAACAGGATGAGGATGCCGACGTAGCCGATGATCCAGAGCGGGAAGATCATCACGATCACCGAGTTCAGCACGCCGAAGCCGATGCCCAGGAGCACCGCCGACAACAGGCCGAAGATCGCGTTGGACAGGCTTATGGGCACGATATCGACCTGCAGCAGCGCGTTCACGGCGATGAGGCCCATGGTGATGATGAAGATGCTGACGTGTTCCAGCGCCAGGCGCGCGAACATCATGTCGATCGGCTTCACCACCGGATAGGCCATGAAGCTCTTGTTCTGGATCATGCCCATCATGGTGAAGCGGGACATGTAGTTCCAGGCGATATACGGCAGGATGCCGGTCGAGGCGTAGAGCAGCGGGCTGCTGCCGTAGGGAACCGGGCGTTTGCCGAGGACGAAGATCGCCACGATGATGGCGATGTGCGTGGCCGGCCACAGGATGGTGACGACGTAGCCGAGCCCGTTGCCGAAGTAGCGGCTCTTGATGTCGTGCAGCATCAGGGCCCAGAGCACGTCGCGCTGGGTGGTCAGCGCCTTCTTCAGCGGCGAGTGGCCGGCGCGCTTCTTCGCGGGCCTCGGAAGGGAGAAGTCCGTCATTTCGATGGGCTCGCGTGAACGTCTCTGGGAGCGGCGATAGCGGGGGCTTGTGGCGAAATCGCGCTGGGCGCCTCGAAGCGCCGGCCTCGCGCGCGTAACCGCTCCTTAACCTTGCCGGGCGCTTAACTTCGTAACGCGAAAGCCGCGCCTCCGCCGGGTCTCGGCAGCGCCCGGCGACAGCCCACAAAACGGCGGATTCGCGAGGCTAGGACATGAGGCGAGCCGCGGTCCGGCGCTTGAGGGCGTGGCCGAGGCCGAACCGAAGGACGAGTGCGATGGATCCTGCCAATGTAGCCAACGCCGCCGCCGCGGCGCAGCCGGTGGCGGAAGTCACGGTGCTCGGCATGTTCCTGCAGGCCTCGCTGCTGGTGAAGATCGTGATGCTGGCGCTGCTCGGCTCGTCGATCTGGTCTTGGGCGATCATCGTCAACAAGTCGATCATGTATGCCCGCTTCCAGCGCGCCATGGACAAGTTCGAGACCGTGTTCTGGTCCGGCACGTCGCTTGAGGAGCTCTACGCCACGCTCTCGGCGCGGCCGGCGCAGGGCATGGCCTCGCTGTTCGTCGCCGCGATGCGCGAATGGAAGCGCTCGGTGCAGAACGTCGGCTCGTCGTTCATGGGCCTGCAGGCACGCATCGACAAGGTGCTTGACGTGTCGATCGCCCGCGAGGTCGAGCGTCTCGAGGCCAACCTCTTGTTCCTCGCCACCGTGGCCTCGGCCGGCCCGTTCGTCGGCCTGTTCGGCACCGTCTGGGGCATCATGACCGCGTTCCGCGGCATCGCCGCCTCCAAGAACACTTCGCTCGCCGTGGTGGCGCCCGGCATCGCCGAGGCGCTGCTCGCCACCGCGCTCGGCCTGTTTGCCGCCATCCCTGCGCTCGTCGCCTACAACAAGCTGCAGGGCGAGGTTGCCAAGAAGCAGGCGCGCATGGAGGGCTTCGCCGACGAGTTCTCCTCCATCCTGTCTCGCCAGATCGACCAGCATTCCACCCAGCGCGACCGCGCCGCGGCCTAGGGAGACCAGAGCATGGCGGGCGGAGTCGCGGCAGGCGGGGGCGGACGGCGGCGGGGGCGCGGACAGCCGCGCTACCGCGCCATGGCCGACATCAACATGACGCCGTTCATCGACGTGATGCTCGTGCTGCTCATCATCTTCATGGTGGCGGCGCCGCTGCTCGCCACCGGCGTGCCGATCGACCTGCCGCAGACCAAGGCGGCGGCGCTCAACATCGACCAGAAGCCGCTCTCGGTGGCGATCGACCCCAAGGGCGAGATCTTCGTCGACGACCAGCCGGTCGCCGAGGACCAGCTCGGCGCCAAGCTCAAGGAGCTCGCCAAGGGCGCCGACGACCGCATCTACGTGCGCGGCGCGCACGAGGTGCAGTACGGCCGCATCGCCGAGGTGATGGCGATCATCACCTCGTCCGGCTTCAAGCGGGTCGCGCTCGTCACCGATCCGGCCAAGAGCTGAGGCGGGAGCGCGGAACGGCATGGACAGGCGCCCGCCCCCGTCGGTTTCCGGCTATGCCGTCTCCGGCGGCGCGCACGCGCTCGCCTTCGCCTTCCTGATCTGGAACTTCTCGTCGACGCCGAAGCTCGAGGAGTCGATCGAGACCGTGCCCGTCGAGATGATCACGACGGACGAACTCAACCAGGTCATGAACGGCCAGAAGAACGCCAGGCAGATGCCGGTGTCGCAGCAGCGCGTCAACAAGGTCGCCACGCTCGAGGACCATAAGGACGCCCCGCCGACGCCGAACGCCACCAAGGACACGCCGCCGGACCCGACGCCGGACAAGCTGGTGGTCGACCCCGGCG
>CAXTQM010000422.1:0-2457 GCA_964246205.1 uncultured Beijerinckiaceae bacterium
TCGTGGGCGACGAGCGCATCAGGCAGGAGCAGAGCGAGCGGGAGGCCGGCGCAGGCCGCGAGCTGCCGCCGGCGCGTTACGGTGTGATGTCGGCTGGAGCGGTCGTTGCGGCCTGTCATGAGGAGGGCTTTCGAAGCGAAGCGTTGGGGTTGCTCAAGTAAACTCGGACCTGCGCGGACGAAAGGAGCGACAGGTCGGGGCATCGCGACAGCCAACGTAAGCGACGTTTAAGCGCGGCGGCGATCGCCAAGCGCTGCCGCTCGCCAGCCGGTGCCGATCTTGACAGGTCGAGGCCTTCGGCGCTCTTGCGCCCCGATGGACGCCCGGCGGCCCCGCGTCGCGGCACAATGAGGATCATGGTGGCTTCGCCGTTCGCTCGGGCGATCACGTCCCTCCTCGGCCCGCGGCGCAAGGGCGAGCGCGCCTTCTTCGACGAAGCCTACTACAGCGCCGCCTACGCCGACATCGCCGCGGCGGGCGTCGACCCGTTCTCGCATTACGCCGGCCATGGTTGGCGCGAAGGACGCAATCCTTCCGCGACGTTCAACACTTTGTTTTACCGCGACGCCCATCTCGACGGCGCCGACCTCGATCCGCTCGCGCACTGGACCGCCGCCGGTGGGCCGGCCTCGGGCCTGCCGACCTCGGCCTCGACGCCCGAAGGCTACCTGGCGCTGCAGCGCACCGTCGTCGCCGATCGCTTCGACGTGCCGTTCTACCTGCTGCAGGGCGCGACGCCAGCAGGCGACCCGATCGCGCATTACCTTGCCGAGGGATGGAAGGCCGGGCTCTCGCCGAGCCCCAGCTTTGAGCCGACGCGCTACGGCGAGGAGAACCGCTTCGTCGCCGCGCTCGGCGTCAGCCCGTTCTATCACTGGTGCTCGCAGTTGCGGTTGCGCGAGACCCGCGCCCGCGCCGGAGCCGTGGCCGCCGTGCCGGCGATCCCGACGGCGGAGTTGCGGCGGGTGATCGAACCGGAGTTCGACCGCGCCTTCTATCTCGCGCGGCAGGCCGACGTCCGCGAAGCCGGGCTCGAGCCGCTGAAACACTTTTTCGAGCACGGCTGGCGCGAGCGCCGAGACCCGCACCCGCTGTTCGACAGCTCCTATTATCTCGCCCGCTACCGCGATGTCGCCGCTGCCCGCATCAACCCGTTTTACCATTACCTCACCGTCGGCCGCGCTGAGGGCCGGCGTAGCCATCCCGTCGGCACGCAGCTCTACCCGGCGATGCGCGCGCCCGCCGACTGGAGCGCCGCGCGGCCGGCCGCCGACACGGCGGCCGCGGACTGGATCGTGGTGATCCCGGTCTATCGCGGCTTCGATGAGACGCTGGCGGCGGTGCACGCCGTGCTGAGCGCGCCGCAGCGGACGCGCTTCGCGCTGCATCTCGTCAACGACCGCTCGCCCGATCCCGAACTCGTCGCGGAGCTCGAGCGCCTCGCCGAACAGGGCCTGTTCTCGTTCGAGACCAACCCGATCAATCTCGGTTTCGTGCAGACCTGCAACCGCGCACTGCGCGCCTTCGCCGACAGGCAAGTGGTGCTGCTCAACGCCGACGCGCTGGTCCACGGCGACTGGCTCGACCGCATGGCGACCCATGCCCGGCGCGACCCGACGATTGCGACGATCACGCCCTATTCCAACAACGCGACGATCTGCTCGTACCCGTCCAACAACGCCAACAACCTAGTCAAGCCGGAGCTGGACGCCGCCGCGCTGGATGCCTTGGCCGCGCGCGCCAATGCCGGGCGCGTCAGCGAGGTCGCGACCGGCATCGGCTTCTGCTTCTTCATGAGCCGCGCCGCGCGCGAGGCGGTCGGCATCTTCGACGAAGAGGCGTTCGGGCGCGGCTACGGCGAGGAGAACGACTTCTGCCTGCGCGCGGCCAAGGCGGGCTTCCGCAACGTATTGGCCGAAGACATCTTCGCCTACCATCGCGGCGAGGTCTCCTTCGCCGAATTGGTCGAGACGGAGTACGGGCCGGGCCAGAAGGCGCTGCACGCGAAGCATCCGGACTATCTGACGCGGGTCGGGCAGCATCTGCGTGCCGACCCCGGCCTGGCCGGGCGCATGCGGCTCGATCTCGCCCGTCTAGCGCGCTTCGCCGGGCCGCACAGCATGCTCTTCGTGTCACACGCGCTGGCGGGCGGCATCGTCACGCACGTCCGCCATCTGCAGGCGCGCCTGCGCGAGCAGGGCATCAGCGTGGTGCACCTTCGGGTCGGCGCGAACGACCGTTTCGCTGTCGAGTTCGCCTGCGAGGCCGAAGACGCGCCGTTCCTGCCCAACCTCGTGCCCGTCTCGATCCTCCAGATCGGCGATCTGTTGGAAGAGTTCCTCGGCTGGCTGGACCCTCTCGCCGTCCACGTCCATTCACTGGTCGGGTTCGACTGGCGCGCCACAGAACGGCTGTTCGACGTCGTGCGGCAGGCCGGTAAACCATACTACTTCACGC
>CAXTQM010000423.1:0-2447 GCA_964246205.1 uncultured Beijerinckiaceae bacterium
CGTGCTGGTTGGCGAGGCGGAACAGGTAGTCGGTGCGCAGGCCGGCCTGCACGTTCTCGAAGGTGACGTCGTAGAGCTTCTCGCCCGCAGCGAACGGGTGGGCCATGTCGCCGAGCATCTGCTTCGCCGCCGGGCGGATGTCGATCTCGGCGGCGGTGACGCCGAGCGCCTGCATCAGCGCGTAGGCATTGGCCTTGGTGTCGTCGCCGGTGGCGAAACCCGGTAGCGTGTAGGCCAGGATGTCCTGGCGCGGCAGGCCGAGACGGTCGAAGGCGCGGGCGGCGACGATCAGCGCCTGCGTCGAGTCGAGTCCGCCCGACACGCCGATCACCACACGCTTGACGCCGATGGCGCCGAGTCGCTGCTCGAGCCCCGAGACCTGGATGCCGTAGGCCTCGAAGCAGTCCTGCTCCAGCCGTGCCGGATCGGCCGGCACGAAGGGGAAGCGCTCGACACGCCGACGCAGCGTCAGCGAGCCGGTCGGCGGCGCCACGGTGAAGGGCACGTGGCGGAACGGCGGGCTGCCGGCCAGCACGCCGGCGTTGTCGTCGAACGTGCCCTGGCGCAGCCGCTCCTGGCGGATGAGGTCGAGGTCGATGTCGGCCGTCACGTGCTGCGTGCCACGTGGGAAACGCTCGGACGTCGCGAGGTTCACCCCGTTCTCGTCGATCGTGACCTGGCCGTCCCAGGCGAGATCGGTGGTCGATTCGCCGGCGCCGGCGGCGGCGTAGACGTAGGCGGCGAGGCAGCGTGCCGATTGCGAGCGCGTCAGCAGGTGGCGCGTCTCCGCCTTGCCGACGGTGATGTTGGAGGCCGAAAGGTTCGCGAGCACGGTGGCGCCAGCGAGCGCTCCGAACGAAGAGGGCGGCGCCGGCACCCAGAGATCCTCGCAGATCTCGGCGTGGACGACGAAGCCGGGCAGGTCGGCGGCTTCGAACAGCAGGTCGGCGCCGAACGGCGCCTCGTGCGCACCGAGCGTTGCGGTTTGTCCTGCCACGCCGGCGCCCGAGGCGAACTGCCGGTGCTCGTAGAACTCTCGGTAGTTGGGCAGGTGCACCTTGGGCACGATGCCGAGCAATCGGCCGTTCGCGATCGCCAAGGCGCAGTTGTAGAGGCGGTGTCGCCGATGCACCGGCGCGCCGACGAGGAGCAGCGGCCGCAAATCGCGCGATGCTGAAACAAGCTCATCGGCGGCAGCGGCTACTCCATCGAGCAGGGCCTCCTGCATGAGGAGATCGTCGATGGCGTAAGACGACACCGCCAGTTCCGGGAACACGGCCAGCGCCACGCCGTCGTCGTGACAGGCCTGCCAGGAAGTCAGGATCGCGCCGGTGTTCGTGGAGGGATCGCCGACGCGGCCGGCGATCGTGCACGCGGCGACCCGGACGAACCCGTGGGTGTAGAGAGATTGCGCCGCCATTTCGGCTGTCTAGCACGGCGCGGCGGCGCAAGCTTCAGACCCAACAGCGGGGCTGTCCGGCATCGGGCGCCTACTTGTCCGGCTCGAGCTTCGAGATCTTGTCGGGACGCGTGTCGATATCGACGTTCCACGTCTCGCCGTTGACGTCGGCGGGCGCCTCTTTCTCATAGTCGCCAAACGCGAGAATGATCTGCCTCCGCAGTGATTCAGGTCCCGCTGAGGTTCTCGAAAAAATCCTTCATCTTGCCGAGGAACCCAGAAGCTTCGGGCTGGGTCTTGTGCGAGCTCTCGGCCTCGAATTCAGCGAGCAGGTCGCGCTGGCGGCGGGTTAGATTTTGCGGCGTCTCGACGTTGGCTTGTATGTAGAGGTCGCCGACGTCGCGCGAGCGCAGCACCGGCATGCCGCGCGAGCGCACCTTGAACTGCTTGCCCGACTGCGTGCCTTCTGGGATCTTCACCTTGGCCTCACCGCCGTCGACGGTGCGCACGGAGATCTCCCCGCCGAGCGAGGCCTGCACCATCGAGATCGGCACGCGGCAGAACAGGTCGGCGCCGTCGCGCTGGAAGAACGGGTGCGGCTTGGTGGAAACGAAGATGTAGAGGTCGCCGGCCGGCCCGCCGCGCGTTCCGGCCTCGCCCTCGCCAGCGAGGCGGATGCGCGTCCCGTCCTCGACGCCGGCTGGGATGTTGACCGAGAGTTGGCGCTCGCGGGTGACGCGGCCGGTGCCGGAGCAGGCTTGGCACGGATTGTCGATGACCTCGCCGCGGCCGGAACAGGTCGGGCAGGTGCGCTCGATGGCGAAGAAGCCCTGCTGCGCGCGGACTCGGCCGTGCCCGTGGCAGGTCGCGCATTGCTTAGGTTTGGCGCCGAGCCTGGCGCCCGAGCCGGAGCAGACATCACAGGAGACGGAGGTCGGCAGCTTGAGGCTGGCGGCCTTGCCGTTGAAGGCCTCCTCGAGCGTGATCTCCATGTTGTAACGCAGGTCGGAACCGCGGTTGGCGCCGCCCTGACCGCGCCCGCCGCCGC
>CAXTQM010000424.1:0-2433 GCA_964246205.1 uncultured Beijerinckiaceae bacterium
AGGATGCTGTCGGCCGGGATGGCGTATTCCAAGCCGCCGCCGTAGTCGTAGCCGGTCGAGATGTTGCCCGAGGTGCCGAAGAACGGAAAGGCGCTACCGGGCGAATAGAGATACGCGCTGTCGTGAACTTCGCCGTAGGCGAAGCCGCCGATGCCGTAGACCAGGAAATGATCGAAGCCGTAGCCGAGCCGGCCGTTGACGGTACCGACGTAGGCGATGCGCTGCTGGTAGTCGCCACCGGCATAGCCGAGGCCGTCGGTCGGAAGAAATTTCTGCAGGTTGAAGTAGTTCACGTCGGCTGCGGCACCGACGACGATGCCGTGGCCCGGCGTGAACTGGTGATTGTAGGCGACGCCGCCGCCGACCGTGTCGAAGCCGGACTCGTTCAGCGACGCATAACCTGGCTGACCGAAGGTGCCGCCGAAGGGGGTGGTCTGGACGTTCTTGTTGCCGCGGAAGGAATAACTCGTCGTCAGGCCGAACTCGAGGTCCGACCAGTTGTAGGGCGTGATGATCGGCGGTGGCACGAAGACGGCGGGCGCGGTTCGGCTCGGAAGGTCCGCGGCCGACGCTGCCGCGGTCGCAAGGCCGAGCGCAGCACACGCCGTGAGTAAGGTTTTGGTCACGCGCGGCTCCTCGCCGATAATAAGAATCCCGACCCGCAGTTTGACGAAATTCCGACGAGAGACCTATCACTTTCCTGCCACAGTGCCTCGCAAACGGACCTCTATGCGCCGGCCGCCTCGATCTCCGTCGCCGCCGCCGCGGCGGCCTCGAAGGCCAGCAGGGTCGAGGCGTGCCGGGCCCGAAAATCGCGGACCGGCTCGAGCACCGCTGCGTCGGCCCACGCGCCCTCGGGTGCGGGACCGTTGTCCTTGAGCATCGCGCGCACGCGATCGCGAACGTCTCGCAGTTCGGCCGGTGTCGATCCGACGACGTGCCGCCCGACGATCGCGGCCGCGGCCTGGCCGAGCGCGCAGGCCTTTACGTCTTGCGCATATTCCGACACGCGGCCGCCGGCGAGGCTCAGGTCCACGGTCACGGTGGAACCGCAGAGCTTGGAGTGCTGGCGTGACGTCGCCTGGGGCGTCGCCAAGCGCCCCAGGCGCGGAATATTGCCCGCAAGTTCGAGGATGCGGCGGTTGTAGATGTCGTTCAGCATGGCGGGTGCGATCGGAAAGCGTGCGGTGACGGCGGAACGTCGTTCCTATATAGGGTGCTGCGGCGCGATGGCCGAGCTCGCGTCTCCCTCGCGGGCTTCGTTATCGCGCCGCTCATCATCAGCAGACTTGATCCATGGAGGCACCACATGGACGATGTGGTTAAGACCTTGCGCGAGCGCGCGGCTTCGGCAAATGCGCTCCCGTTCGCCAGCCGGCCCAGCCGCGAGGAGGCCGAAGCGGCGGTGCGCTTGCTCATCGCCTATCTCGGCGACGACGCCGGCCGCGAGGGATTGCTCGAGACGCCGCGTCGCGTGGTCGCCTCCTTTGACGAGTTCTACGCCGGCTACGCGCAGGATCCGGCCGAGGTCCTCACCCGCGTCTTCGAGGACGTGCACGGCTACGACGACATGGTCCTGGTGCGCGATATCCCCTTCGTTTCGCATTGCGAGCACCACATGGTGCCGTTCACGGGGCGTGCGCAGATCGCCTACTATCCGAGCGGCGAGGGCGTCGTCGGCCTTTCGAAGCTGGCGCGGCTCGTCGACATCTACGCCAAGCGGCTGCAGACACAGGAGGCGATGACTGCCCAGGTGTTGCTGGCGCTGGAGCTCAACCTGCGGCCGCGCGGGTGTGCCGTCATGATCGAGGCCGAGCACATGTGCATGGCGATCCGCGGCATCCGCAAGCACGGCACCTCGACGGTGACGACTCGATTCGCCGGCTGCTTCAAGGACGATCCGGCCGAACAGGTGCGCTTCCTGTCGCTGGTACGCCATGGACGGCCCTGACGCGGCCGCGGGCACGAAGGCGGAGATCGAAGAAGGCACGACATTCCGCCCGCGCTGGGGTCGCGACGGATTGATCGCCTGCGTGACGCTGGACGATCGCGATGGCGCTGTGCTGATGCTCGCCCACATGAACGCCGAAGCGCTGCGGCTCACCCTGGAGACCGGCGTCGCCCATTATTGGTCGCGCTCGCGCAGCGCGCTCTGGCGCAAGGGCGACACCTCCGGGCAAATGCAGAGGCTCGTCGAGCTGCGCACGGATTGCGACCAGGATGCGCTGGTGATGCGGGTGGTTCCCGGCGGTGACGGCGGCGCCTGCCACACCGGACGCCGCAGCTGCTTCTACCGTCGACTCGAGCTGGACGCGGGCGCCGTGTCCCTGGTGCCGGATGCCGCCTGACGGCCGCATGCGGTCGCGCAGCCTGTTCCGGATCGGAGGGCCGCTCGCCGAGCCGCTGACGATTTCCGGTGCCGCACTCGAGACC
>CAXTQM010000425.1:0-2419 GCA_964246205.1 uncultured Beijerinckiaceae bacterium
GGGACACACCCCCTCGCGAGTGCCCCTTGCCTTTTTGCGGCGCGGATGCGGCGCGATGCGGCGCGGCCCGCCGCCGGGGCTTGCGCGAAAGCACCGGATTATCTAGGTAATATAACCGACGAAGCGGACCTTGTCCATCCCATCAAGCTTGAGGCACCGATCGAGCGCGTGCCGGACGACCTAGCATCGAAGCGACCGAAGTCAGGGCACCGCGACACAAACCCAGGCCCATGTCGCGATATGCGCACAGAGATGCCGGGCATAGCCGTGTACGCTGAAATAGGTCGTATCAAGGTGGGCGTACGGCGAGATGAGTTGATAGGCAATGCAGCGTGGCCGCTGCAAGGAAGCGGTTTATCCCGGCGTCTTGGCATTGCGAGACTCCGGCGCCTCGCGTCGGAAGTGCGTCATGCCCGTGCTTCTTCTCCAGGCCGTCCAGCGCAGCGCGGACGGCTCGAACTCCGTCAAGGTCGTCAGCCGCGGGACCTAGCAGGCGACGGACCTCGCCGACGCCAAGGCCTCACTTGACGCCACGCTCGCCTTCGGCCGGAGCGACATCGAAGCCCATGAGGTCGTGACGGTCGCAGGGCAAGCTGCTCGCCAAGCAATTGAGGGGGTCGATGCTTTCATTAAATGAACACGCTCCGGCGATGCGCCGGAGGACAACGGCAAGATGATCGATCCGGTAGGCACATCTCAATTCGGTGTATAGACAATACTTAGGTCAATACTGAAATAGAGCCTGCCCCACTCTCCCAAAGCTTACTTGACCTTGCCGCCGGCGCGAGCCGACCCCGCCCAATTTCCATATCGCGAGCGGAAGGCGTGCCAGACACCCATCACCACACCGCCTCCGCCAGCGCGATCAGCTCGTCGGCGAAGTAGCTCGCGTTGCGCAAGGCGTAGGCCATCTGGAAGTTCGCCTGTTCGGCGCGCGTCACATGCTGGCCAATGGAGCGGTAGTGCGTCGTGCCGCCGAAGGCCCTGTCGAGCAGCTTGAAGTTGGAGCTGACGAAGGGGTCGTAGCTCAGCACGATGCGGTCGCCGTCGGTCCGCCGCGCGAAGGCCTGGGTGTGGAAGGCCGAGCCGGCGGTGCCGACGACGAGCCGGGCCTTGCGGAACAGGTCGATCTGGTCCGCGACGCTCATTTGCTCGGGAAAGACGATCCCGAAGCCGGCGTCGGCGAGCCTTTGCGCGACGTAGTCCTCGCCGTCGAGCCTGGCGACGCCGGACGTCAGCTTCTGCTTCGAGATGTAGACCTTGTCCCAGCGGGCCGCGCCCGTCGGGATGCGGCGGGCGAGGCCGGCCATCGCCGTGGCGTAGTGCGCGGAGATGCCGTTCTGCTCGACCAGCGCCGGCTCGGGCACGAGCAGGGTCCCGATGCGCGTCGGCCTGTTGAAGGAGAAGCTGTTGTGCGGCGTCAAACCGGCGGCGTCGAGCAGCAGGCGGATGAACGGCGTCCGGTGATCGTGGATCAGAGGGTCGGAGTGGAACAGGGCGGGATGGCTTCCGTCGAGCGCCCAAAGGCGGGCCAGCGACGTCAGGATGAAGTGCCCGTAATGCGCGATGATCGGGCCGCCGTAGATCATCGTCGCGAACGGCGCGTCGGCGATGTCGAAGGCGGCGAGATCCAGGGCTTCGCTCTGTCCGACGAGGGCGAGATCGGAGCCCCTGCGGTACGCCGCCTCCGCGATGAGCCGACCGTCGCTGCCGTAGACGCCCCACTGCCTGGTCGCGTCGAGGAAGCTGTGCGGCTGGAAGGGCAGGTAGACGGCGTCGCGGTACACGCCGACCGTCGGATCCGCCAGCGCCAGCTCGGTGCCCCAGACCGCCTCGCAGGGCACGATGGCGCCCGACGCGTCGTCGTGGCGGAGGAACGCGCAGATGTCCTCCATGGCGACGCCCGGCAGGCGGAACGACGTTCGTCCTCTGGTTGCTTGTATCTCGAGATCGTCGGCAGCGCAGGTCCGTGGCAGCGCCGTGCTCAGGACCAGGACGAAGCCGTGATCGCCGGCGATGCCGGCCTCGTTGACGTCCCTGCGTTCGATGTCGGCGAGACCGTCCTGGATCGGCTGCCCCTTGTGGCGGAGCTCGATCCGCAGGTTGGCGGAGGGGTCGTTGCGATCGGCCGCCCATCCGACCAGGCGGCCGTTGCCGAAGCGGTCGAGGTAGCCGGCGATGGCGGGCTCCGGCGCTTGGTGGGCGATCCTGCGTTTGAAGATCATGGGTCCGGCTTGTTCGCCCTGGTCCAGGCGTCGCGATTTCGGGTCGAAGAGACGGAGGCTTGCGCTTTGTCAAGGCAGCCTGGCAAGACGATGCCGAAACGCGCCGGCGACGTCACCTGCGTGAGGGCGGAGCGGCACCGGATTCATCCGCCCTTGGCCCGACCATTGCTCCGCCCCCGCGCCAGCCCCAGGAA
>CAXTQM010000426.1:0-2389 GCA_964246205.1 uncultured Beijerinckiaceae bacterium
GCCGGCCGTGGCCCGCTCGTTCGATGCGGTCGGCACGCGACGCATCCTGTCGTTGACGCGCCTGGCATGGGGCGCCACCGCGCCGAGACCGCGGCCGATCCCGCCTTCCGCGCGCGCCGCCAGCGGCCGCAGCATGGTGCCGGCGAGCTCCAGCCGCTCCTTCAGCGCGGCCAGGCGTTCGGCGTTGGGGGGCGGGCGCGGCGCCATCGGCTCAACCCGCAGTCCGCAGCACTTCGTCCACGGTGGTGATCCCGCGCGAGGCCTTGCCGAAGCCGTCTTCGACCATCGTGGTAAGGCCGGTGCTGCGGGCTGCGGCGAGCAGGCGGCTCGAATCCGCCTTGTCGCCGATCAGCGCGCGGATCTTGGTATCGACGCGCAGCACCTCGAACACGCCGACGCGGCCGCGGAAGCCGGTCTGCCCGCAGGCGGCGCAGCCTGCCGCCTTGAAGTAGCCGCGTTCCGACGGCGCGGCGACGCCGTTGTGCCGGCAATAGGCGGCGACGACCTCGGCCGCGTCGGGATTAGGCTGCCGGCAGCGCTCGCAAAGCTTGCGCACCAGCCGCTGGCCGAGCACGCCGCGCAGCACGGCGGCGACCAGGAACGGCTCGACGCCCATGTCGACGAGGCGCACTACTGCGTCGCAAGCGGTATTGGTGTGCAGCGTGGTCAACACGAGATGGCCGGTCAGCGCCGCCTGGATGCCGATTTGCGCCGTCTCGCCGTCGCGCATCTCGCCCACCATGATGACGTCGGGGTCGTGGCGCAGGAACGAGCGCAATGCAGTGGCGAAGGTCAGCCCGATCGCCGGCTTGATCTGGGTCTGGTGGACGCCGGCGATCTGATACTCGATCGGGTCTTCGACCGTGACGATCTTGCGCGAGGGATCGTTCAGGATGCCGATGGCGGTGGCCAGCGTCGTGGTCTTGCCTGAGCCGGTCGGGCCGGTGACGATCATGATGCCGTGCGGCTCGCGCAGCAGCGCCTCGATGCCCGAGCGGTGCGCCGGCGTCATGCCGATGCGCCCGAGGTCGAGCAGCTTGGCGTCCTTCAGCAGGATGCGCGCGACCGCCGTCTCGCCGTACATCGTCGGCGCCAAGGCGACGCGCAGGTCGGCCTCGGTGTTGCGGATGGTGATGTTGGCGCGCCCGTCCTGTGGTAGCCGGCGCTCGGCGATGTCCAGCCCGGCAAGGATCTTGACGCGCGAGATCACCGCCGGAGCGAGGTGGCGCGGCATGGTCTGGTCGAGACGGAGCTGGCCGTCGACGCGGAAGCGGATGCGCAGGCTGTCGCGCCCGGTCTCGAAGTGGATGTCGGTGGCGCTGCATTCCAGCGCACGCTCGAGGATCTGGTCGATCGCGCGTACGATGGGCGCGCCGCGCGCGAGATCCTGCAGCGCCTCGATCGAGTCTGGGTCGACATGTTCCATGTCGATCTCGGGGGCTGCGGCTTCTGCGGCGGCACGGCCTTCGCGCCCGATCCGCTCGAATAGCAGGTCGAGCTCCTCGAAGGCCAGCACGCAGAGCAGCGGCGCGGCGCCGAGCGCCAAGGTCACGGCCTGGATGGCGTCATGCGCACCGGGGTCGGCCACGGCGAGCCAGAGCGCGTCGCCGTCGCGGAACGGCAGCACGAACCCCTCGCGAAGGAACTGCAGCGACAGCGCCTCGTGCGCAAAGGCGACGGCGGCCATCCGCTCGTAGTCGGCACGCGGCAGCTCGAACCATTCGCAGGCCAGCGCCGCGAGGTCGGAACCGGGGGCGCGCGCCTGCCGCCAGGCGCTCTCCATCTCGCCGACGGTGCTGCCGTCGTCGCGACGGGCGGCACGGGCCGTCGGCGCCGGGATCCCGCGGGCGCGCAGGAACTCGATGAAGGTCTCACCCGCTGCGATGCCCGTTCCGCGCGTCATGACCCGTCCGTTCTCGCGCTCATTCCCGCCAATCCAAGATGTAGTACGGCTGGTTGGGGCTTTTCGAGGCCGCGATGACGGCCTCGACGCTCTTTTTTCGCCCGCTTTTCTCGACGGCGTCGACGCGTACCGTATAGGCCGGCCCGGGCAACACTTTCGTGAACGAGGCCATGTCGCCGCCGAGCGCCGACTGCGCATCCCGAAGCGCGTCCGCGGAGCCGGAGTCCCGCGCGGCGAGCAGCTGGGTAAGCTTGAGTTTGGTCATGCCGGGGATCGAGGCCAGCAGGTCAGGCGCGGCGGTCAGGAGATCGACCCGGCCGTCTGGATTGTAGACCGTGAAGCGCTGCCGCAGCAGCACCATGTCGCTGCGCCGCACGCCCTCGATGTCGCGCAGATCCTCCACCGATTGCAGGCCGCGACGTTTCGGCGGCGCGTTGCCGCCCGGCGGCGGAGCGGCGCCGGAACCCGTGGTCCCCGTTTCTCCCG
>CAXTQM010000427.1:0-2382 GCA_964246205.1 uncultured Beijerinckiaceae bacterium
CCATGGGCCTCATCCTGGAAGGCGAGCGCTTCGCCGTGCTCTCCGACATCCTGGGTGACGAGGACCACCTCGGCGACATGGACTTCAAGGTGGCCGGCACGGAGGAGGGCATCACCTCGCTCCAGATGGACATCAAGATCGCCGGCATCACCGAGGAGATCATGCGCGTCGCCCTGGCCCAGGCCAAGGACGGGCGCATCCACATCCTCGGCGAGATGAGCAAGGCGCTGACCGGCGCCCGCGCCGAACTGGGCGAGTTCGCCCCGCGCATCGAGAGCTTCAAGATCCCCACCGACAAGATTCGGGAGGTGATCGGCACCGGCGGCAAGGTGATCCGCGAGATCGTCGAGAAGACCGGCGCCAAGGTCAACATCGAGGATGACGGCACGGTGAAGGTAGCCTCCTCCGACGGCAACGCCATCAAGGCGGCGGTCGCCTGGATCAAGTCGATCGCCACCGACCCCGAGGTCGGCCAGATCTACGAGGGCACGGTGGTCAAGGTCGTCGACTTCGGCGCCTTCGTGAACTTCTACGGCTCGAAGGACGGCCTCGTCCACGTCTCGCAGCTCGCCAAAGGCCGCGTGAACAAGCCGTCGGATGTCGTGAAGGATGGCCAGAAGGTGAAGGTCAAGCTGATGGGCTTCGACGACCGCGGCAAGGTGCGGCTCTCGATGCGAGTCGTGGACCAGGAGACTGGCGAGGATCTCGAGGGAAAAGAGCAGGCGGCGGAATAGGCGCTGCCAATTCTGTTCTTCAAATGCGCAAAGGCGTCCTTCCGGACGCCTTTTCAGTTTCGTGCTATGCTCGCGAAATGAGCGTTCCCTTCGATCCCGTTCTTGATCGATTTAAACACGCGCTCGACGAAACCTACGGTGATCGGCTCTCGCGGGTCGTGCTGTTCGGCTCGCGCGCGCGCGGCGATGCTCGCCCGGACTCGGACTACGACATCGCGGTCTTCATCGAGGGTCTGACGAGCATCGGAGTGGAGGCCGGCCGCATCGCGGCCATCGGCACCGACATCCTGCTCGACACGGGCGCTGTCATCAATGCGCTGCCCTTCGCAGCCGGCGCCGACGACGCGCGCACCGGCTTCATGGGCGAGGTGCGCCGCGACGGGCGCGACCTGTGAAGCCGGAGACGGCCGCGTACCTCGACAAGGCGCACCGTGATTTGGCCGACGCGAAGGCGATCGCCGCGATCGGCCTAGCCACCGCAGCGGCGCGAACCGCCTACTATGCGGCGTTACACGCAGCCGAAGCCGTCATCGTCGAGCGAACGGGCACGATCGCCAAGACCCATTCCGGCCTTCGTTCCAAGATCGCCGATCTGAGCCGAACAGAACCTGCTATCGACAAGGCTTTGCAGACGTTTCTCGGACAGGCCTACGTCTTCAAGGAAATCAGCGATTACGGTGTGGACCGCGAGGCGACGGTCACACCAGCGGAGGCGCAGGATGCGATCGCCGAGGCCTCAAGATTGATCGAGCGGATAGCTGTAGTGCTAAAGTCGGCTCAAGCTCCTCTGTAGCTCAATCAGCGCGGATGCGCACGATTCACCCAGCACTCGCGCGCATCTCGCGCCGTGCTATGATGCGCGCATGCAACTGGCGGACGCCAAAACCGAGTTCCCGCCGGGCAAGGTCACGGTCGAGATGTCCAACCTGTCGCCGCGCGAGACAGGCCTGGACTTCGTCGTGTTCGTCTCGCCGCGGATGGCGTCTCACGCGGCGCGCATCGAGGTGACGTTGCCGCCATGGGGATCGAAGCCGGAGGCGGTTTACACACTGACGCCGTTCGGCGTTGCCGCCGGCGAGCCATGGCTGTCCAGGCACCAGGAGGAGCTGCTCCGCGCCTGGGTCGAGCTCAACCTCGCCGCCCTGCTCGCCTTCTGGGACGGCGCCATCCTCTACGACGAGGATTTGCGGGCGAAGCTGGTGCCGATCGGCGCGGGTTAGCTGGTTGCCGTTCCAACGTAAGCGAGGGCTGCCGCGTCGCGGCCGCCTGTGCGTGGACCGTGGGCGTGCGGTGCCGTACCCTCGCCGCTCGACCAGGAGGCCCCCGATGGACACCAAGAGCACGATGTCGACGCTCCGTCATACAACGGCGACTATTACGGCTGGACGCAGCAGGCCGCGCACCTGCGCGGCGGCCGCATGGACCGCGTAGATGTCGACAACCTCGCGGAGGAGATCGAGTCCTTGGGCAGATCGCAGGAGTCGGAGCTTGCGTCCCGCTATAAGGTGCTCTGTCAGCACCTGCTGAAACAGATCGTGCAGCCGGAGCGCAACAACCGGAGCTGGGAGGCGACAATCGCCGAGCAGCGGGCCTCGATCGCGATCCTCCTGCGCAGGAACACCGGCCTGAAATCCAAGAAGGCCGAGCT
>CAXTQM010000428.1:0-2382 GCA_964246205.1 uncultured Beijerinckiaceae bacterium
GAACCTGGATCATTATAACGTGAGGCTACCGGAGCGCCGTCGGGCTGTCCTCATCGCAGGGCCGACCGCCAGCGGCAAGTCGGCGCTAGCGCTGCGGCTGGCCGAGAGGCTCGGCGGCACGATCATCAACGCCGATGCCATGCAGGTTTACCGCGACATGCGCGTGCTGACCGCACGACCGGGCTTGGCCGACGAGGCGCGCGTGCCGCACCGGCTGTACGGTACAGTCGACGGCGCGACGACCTGGTCGGTCAGCCGTTGGCTGGCGGACCTGGAGGTCGCGTTGGCGGAGGCGCAGGCCGACGGCCGAATGCCGATCATCGTCGGCGGCACCGGCCTCTATTTCAAAGCGCTGACGCAGGGGCTTTCCGAGATCCCGCAGGTGCCGGACGTCGTTCGGGCGGAGGTGCGCGGTTGGGCGACGACACATGGGCCCGAAGCGCTTCACGCTATGCTAGCAACGCGCGACCCGCTGACGGCGGCTCGGCTGCGCCCCACCGACCCCCAGCGCATCTTAAGGGCAATAGAAGTGCATCATGCGACTGGCCGCAGCCTCGCCAGCTTTCATGAGACATGTGCCGCGCCACTGCTCGACGTCGCACGATGCACAGCTATCTCCTTGCTGCTCGATCGCGAGACGTTGCGGCTCAGGGTCGATGCCCGATTCGACACGATGATGGCCATGGGTGCGCTGGACGAGGTGACGGCGCTGGGTGCTCGTGCCCTGTCGCCGAACCTTCCGATCATGCACGCTTTGGGTGTTCCGCCACTGCTGCGCCATCTCGCCGGCGACATGGACTGGTGCGAGGCTGTGGCTCTGGGGAAGGGCGACACCCGGCGCTATCTCAAGCGGCAGGAGACTTTCATGCGACACCAGCTGATCGGCTTCAGCCCAATGCCATCGGACCGGGCCGAAGCCTTCGTCTTGGATCAGTTGGTGTAGGCGTGACCGAACGGGCCGTAGTCGGCACCGTCGCCGAGGCCGTAGTAGCCGGCGAAATAGGGCGAGCCGTAGCCGTCGGGATAGCTGAACACGCCGCGGCCCGAGCCGTAGCCGTTGTGCCCCAGCCCGCCCTCACCGGCGAGGCCATCGCCGAATGGGCCGTAGGATTCTACGGCGTCGTCGATAACGGCCGAGCGCACCGCCTCCGCTTGGCGGTCACGATGGAGGCCGCGCGCGGCTGCAGCGGCCACACGATAGCCGCCCGGCAGGCGGTGGAAGCCGAAGCCGGTGCCCGGCCCGTCGCTGACCAGCGCCTGGCCGCCCTGCTGGCGCATTTGACCGACGTGAGCGTATTTGACGCCCGACGCCGCGCTATGCCGGTGATGGCGGGTCTCCGCAGACGCAGGCGCGGCCAGCACCAAGGTAGCGGCCGCGGCCAGAGCGAAGACTGCGATGCTGTTGCAAGTTGTCATGACGATGTGTTCCCCGCGATGGGCAATTGTGACGCTTGGAAGGCGAACGGGCTGGCGCAAGGTGCGGTTCCTCCTATGTCGGGTTGGTCTTTGCCGCCACCGCTCAGCGCCGCGTTCCACTTGCGTCGATATCGCCTGTAAGAAAATATGTCCGGTCTAATTACCTTACCGCGGAATATGCCGCGACATCGAAGCCGACCAAAGTCGACGAACTCTGACAAAATAACAGGACCCTATCGACGAACCGCGACGCACGGCGCGGCCACTGCCGCGAACCCCGACATGCCACGCTCCGACGTCGGCGTTCGACGACGCAGCGACCAAAAGAGCGTCGCCGCCCGCGTTATTATCGCTTCAAGGTGCGCTTTGCGGGCAGGCAGCTGGGGGCTGGGCGGATCCAAGGCGCACGTGCCCGAAGACGCCCGCCAGCATGAACAGCTTCATGCTGAAGAGCGCCTCTGCGGCAATACCGACCATCTCGGTCGTGACGACGCAAACAGACAGTTTCCGTGCATCATCAACTGTGAGATTGATAGCCGATATTGCATAATTCAACGCAAGCGATGGAAGCTCAACGCAAGAGGCTGCTCAGGCCAGCCTCGCCTTTTTATGTGTTCATCGACTCGAAGAACGTCGAGTTTCCCTTCGGTGTGTCGCGCAGCTTACCGAGCAGGAACTCGATGCCGTCCACCGTCCCCATCGGGTTGAGGATGCGGCGCAGCACGTACATCTTCTTGAGGATGTCGGCGGGAACCAGCAGCTCTTCCTTGCGAGTGCCGGACTTGGTGATGTCGAGCGCCGGAAAGGTGCGCTTATCCGACACCTTGCGGTCCAAGATGATTTCGGAATTGCCGGTGCCCTTGAATTCCTCGAAAATCACCTCGTCCATGCGCGATCCCGTTTCGATCAGTGCGGTGGCGATGATGGTCAGCGAGCCGCCCTCCTCGATGTTGCGGGCGGCGCCGA
>CAXTQM010000429.1:0-2382 GCA_964246205.1 uncultured Beijerinckiaceae bacterium
GCCATGCGAACGCCTGCGCCCAGGGCGAGCCGACGCGGCGCACCGGCGTGAGCCTTGCGACCAGGCTGTTGCGGAACTCTTCAGACATGCCGGTCCTTCCCGGGCAGGTCGGCGGGATGTCCCGGCGTCAGCTTCTGGCGCAGCGTCTTGATGGCGCGGTGCAGGTTCACCTTGAGGGCGCCGGTCGTGCGGCCGGTGTCGGCCGAGGCTTCGGCCAGGGTCTGCTCGCGCAGCGCCAGCCGCTCCACCGCCTCGCGCTGCACCGGAGACAGGCCGGCGATTGCCGCGCGCAACTCTCGCACGTCGCCCGCGGTCTCCAGCAGGTGCGCACCGCCGGCGGCGGCGTCGGGCTCCGTTTCGTACGCGATCGGCGCATGGACCTCGCGACGCTCGTTGCGTCCTGTGCGGCGCAGAACGTCGACCGCGCGGCGCTGCGCGATCACCGACAGCCAGGCGGTGAAGGAGCGCGCGGGGTCGTAGGTCTGGCGGGCGTTGTGAAGGGTCAGGAGCGTATCCTGGACCACGTCCTCGATCCGGTCGTCGTGGACGCCGGCACGGCGCGCGGCGCGGCGTATCAACGGCTCGCAGTCGCGCAGCAGCCGCGCGTAGGCCGCCTTGTCGCCTCCCTGCGCGGCGGCCATCAGCGTCGCCAGCGCGCGGTCGCGCAAGCCCTCGCCCGCCTCGACCTCGACCCGACCCATCCAGCCTCCCTGCGAGGTGTGCGCGCCACTTCGCGCGGATCGTGGTTCTGTGGCAAGACGCTCAGTCTTAAGACATCCGCGGTACCGTAGGCTCCGGGAGTGCCGGGCGTTGATGATGCATGGCGCCGCGACACGCGTCGTAGCATCTCGAGAGAATGGCATGGCCTATCAGGCGAGCCTCGGCGTTGTCGCGCTGACGCGGTTTGGCTACGGCCCCCGCGGCGACGGGGACGCGGCGATCGCGACCGGCGATCCGCGCGGCTTCCTCAAGGCCGAGCTGATGCAGCCCGGCATCGCGCTGCTCTCCGGTCCGGAGCTGCCGAACTCCAAGACCGCGATCCAGCAGTTCTTCGGCGACCAGGCGCGGCGCAAGGCTCAGCGGGAGAAGGTCGCGGCAATCGTCGCCGAATCGCAGCCGCCGACAGCCGCGCCGATGGAGTTACCAAAGCTTCCGAGCTCCGTCACCGAAGCCATGCGGCAGGCGAACGCCGGCCGCCCTCCGGCCATGCTGACCAAGCCGGGCGCGCTGACCGAGGAAGCTGCCGCCGGGAAGGCCGTGAAGGCGCAGAATGCGGAGCAGGCGATCTTTCGCGGCGAGGCGCTGGCGCGCTTCCAACGCGCCATCGAAGCTCGCGCCGGCTTCGCCGAGCGGCTCGTAGCGTTCTGGGCGAACCATTTCTGCATCAGCGTCGCCAAGGGCGGCATCGCTCGCGTCTCCGCCGGCTCGTTCGAGCGCGAGGCGATCCGCCCGCACGTGCTCGGACGCTTCGCGGACATGCTGCTGGCGGCCGAGAGCCACCCTGCCATGCTGCACTTCCTCGACAACGCGCACTCGGTCGGCCCAAACTCGCGCGCCGGTGAGCGCTCCCACCGCGGCCTCAACGAAAACCTCGGCCGCGAGATCATGGAGCTCCACACGCTCGGCGTCGGCGGCGGCTACGGCCAGTCCGACGTCACCGCGATGGCCAAGATCCTCACCGGCTGGACGTTCGTCGGGCCGCCGGGGATGCTGGGTGAGCCCGGCACCTTCGCATTCAACGACAGCACACACGAGCCGGGCACCATCGAGCTGCTGGGCAAGACTTACGCGCAGGAAGGGCCTGCCCAGGGCGCCGCCGCGCTAATGGACCTCGCGCGTCATCCAGAGACGGCGCAGCACATTGCGGGCAAGCTCGCCCGCGCCTTCGTCGCCGACGATCCGTCGCCGGCGCTGGTCGCCCGTCTCGCCAAAACCTTCCACGATACCGACGGCGATCTGCGCCGGCTGGCGCTGACCCTGGTGGAAGCGCCCGAAAGCTGGGATTTGGTGCCGCGGCGCATGCGCAACCCTCACGAGTTCGTGATTGGCACGCACCGCCTGTTGGGGCGCGTGCCCGACGACCCCGGCGTGGTGCTTGGCCCGCTGCGCGAGATGGGCATGCCGCTGTGGCAGCCGCCGGGTCCCAACGGCTTCCCGACGGACGCCGCCGCCTGGGCCGCGCCGGAGAACATGAAGCTCCGGCTCGACTATGCCGCGCTCGTCGGACAGCGACTCAAGGATCCGCCGAACCCCAGCGACCTGCTCGAGGCGCTCTGCGGCGGTCGTCCCGCCGACGAGATTCGCTCGGCGATCGCCCGCGCCGAAAGCCGCCAGCAGGGCCTCGCCCTGCTGCTCATGTCCCCCGAGATGCAGCGGAGCTGA
>CAXTQM010000430.1:0-2374 GCA_964246205.1 uncultured Beijerinckiaceae bacterium
CTCGAGGATGGCGCCGGGTGAAGCGGCGGGACCGGCCATCACCACAGGTTCGCCGGTGGCGCCAAAGGCCAGCGCCTCGTCGCCGCCGAGCCCGACCAACCGCTCGTGCCAGCCGCCGGCGCCGCGCAGGTAGTGCCGCACCGGCAGGGCGTCGAAGAACTCGTTGGCCAGCACGATCGCCGCCCCGGACGGCAGCGCATCGACCGAGGCGTGCCACGTCGGCGGCGGCCCGGCGCGCAAGGCTTCGGCCTGCGCCTCGCGCAGCCGCGGACTGGTCTCGACCAGATGCACTTCTAGCGCGGCGTGGAAGTCGGGAAGGCCGCGCGTGGCACGCAGAGCGTCGGCCATCAGCGTGCCGCGGCCAGGGCCGAGTTCGACGAGACGCAGCAGTGCCGGCGAGCCCATGTCGAGCCAGACCCGCGCCGCCCACAGGCCGACGAGCTCGCCGAACATCTGGTGCACCTCCGGCGCGGTGACGAAATCGCGACCGATGGCTTCGCGCGTCGTGTAGTAGCCGTGGCGCGGGTGCTGGAGGCACAGCGTCATGAAGCGGTCGACGCCGATCGGCCCTTCTGCCTCGATCATCGCGCGGATCTCTTCGCCAAGCGGGTTCATGGTCTCGCTTTCTCGCGTGCCCCGAGGGTTAAAACGCGTCGGTCTGTGTCATCAGAGTGTAATCTCGCTGTCGTAAAAGCCTTGCGGCATCGCACTACGCGTCCGGCTCGAAGTCTTAGCAAGGATGGCTTCGCCCCCCGACTTACCCGTCCTCGACGAGGAACTCCCATGACATCGTACTTCACCCTTCGCCTGGCGGTCGCCGGTGCGATCGCCATGTCGGCCGCCACGCTGCCGGCCTCCGCCGCCGAGATCTCCGGCGCGGGCGCCACCTTCCCCTATCCGATCTACGCGAAATGGGCCGAGGCGTACCAGAAGACCTCCGGCGTGCAGCTGAACTACCAGGCCATCGGCTCGGGCGGCGGCATTAAGCAGATCAAGGCCCGCACCGTGACCTTCGGCGCCAGCGACATGCCGCTGAAAGAGGACGAGCTGAAGAAGGACGGCCTGGTGCAATGGCCGATGGTGATGGGCGGCATCGTGCCTGTCATGAACCTCGAAGGCGTCAAGCCGGGCGAACTCGTGCTCGACGGCCCGACGCTGGCCAAGATCTACATGGGCGAGATCAAAACCTGGGACGACCCTGCGATCAAGAAGCTAAACCCGGACGCCAAGCTGCCGTCGGCCGGCATCGCCGTCGTGCATCGTTCGGACGGGTCGGGCACCACCTTCAACTTCACCGATTATCTCTCCAAGGTCGACGCCGACTGGAAGAGCAAGGTCGGCGAGGCGTCCGCCGTCAAATGGCCGGTCGGCATCGGCGCCAAGGGCAACGAGGGCGTCGCCGCCAACGTCAAGCAGACGGCCAACTCGATCGGCTACGTCGAATACGCCTATGCCATGCAGAACAAGCTGACCTACGGCGACATGATGAACCACGACGGCAAGAAAATCGCGCCGACCTCCGACGCCTTCGCCGCCGCCGCCTCCAATGCCGACTGGAAGAACGCCGCCGGCTTCTACCTGCTGCTGACCGACCAGCCCGGCGCCGCCTCCTGGCCGATCACCGCCTCGACCTTCATCATCATGCCGACCGAGGTGAAGGACCCGGCCGCCTCGACCGCCGCGCTCAAGTTCTTCGACTGGGCCTACAAGAACGGCGACGAGGCCGCCAAGTCGCTCGACTATATCCCCATGCCGGAGAACGTGGTGGCGCTCGTCAAGAAGGAATGGGCGGCCGACATCAAGGGCAGCGACGGCAAGCCGCTGCAGTTCTGATCCCTTTCCATCGGCCGGAGGGTATTCCTCTCCGGCCGAATGGTAGTCTTGGTACAGAGTTTCGCCTTGGAGTCGCAATTGGTCGATCTTACCGCCGGACGCGCCGCCACCGCCGGCACCGTCTTCGATCGCGCCAAGGCGCTCTCCCGCTTCAAGAGCGGCGACGACGTGTTCCGCTGGCTGACCATCGCCGCCGCGGTCTTCGTGCTTCTGCTGCTCGGCGGCGTGATCGGCTCGCTGATCTGGGGATCGATCCCGGCGTTCCAGGCCTTCGGCTGGCAATTCCTGGTCAGCACCGATTGGGATCCGGTGAACGATGTGTTCGGCGCCGCCACTGCCATCTACGGTACGCTGGTCACTTCGGCGATCGCGCTTTTTATCGCCATCCCGATCGGGCTCGGCATCGCGATCTTCCTCAGCGAGCTTTGTACCCCGCGGCTGCGCCAACCGATCGGCATCGCCATCGAGCTGCTCGCCGGCATTCCCTCGATCATCTACGGCATCTGGGGCTTCTTCATCCTGAAGCCGCTGCTGCAGACCT
>CAXTQM010000431.1:0-2352 GCA_964246205.1 uncultured Beijerinckiaceae bacterium
ACACCGAGGGGCTCGGCCTGGAGGCGCTGGGTGTCGCGCTCGATCGCGGCCGGGTGACGGTCGGCGAGAGCTTCGAGACCAACGTCGCCGGCATCTACGCCATCGGCGACGTGATCCGCGGGCCTATGCTGGCCCACAAGGCGGAGGACGAGGGCGTCGCGCTGGCCGAGATGCTCGCCGGCCAGCACGGCCATGTGAATTACGGCGTCATCCCCGGCGTGGTCTACACCTCGCCCGAGGTCGCCGCCGTAGGCCGCACCGAGGAGGAGCTGAAGGCCGCCGACATCCAATACAAGGTAGGAAAATTCCCCTTCACCGCCAACGGCCGCGCCCGCGCCATGCGCCACACCGAAGGCTTCGTGAAGGTCCTGGCCGATGCCGAAACCGACCGCGTGCTGGGTGTCCACATTATCGGCGTCGGCGCCGGCGACCTGATCGCCGAGGCGGCGGTGCTGATGGAATTCGGCGGCTCGTCCGAGGATCTCGCCCGCACCTGCCACGCCCACCCCACTTTGAACGAGGCGGTCAAGGAGGCGGCCATGGCGGTGGAAAAGCGCGCCATCCACATCTGATGCGATCTTGCGCGGGCAGCCGCGCCGGGCGAGACGGATCGCGCAAGAGGAGAATGCCATGAAGCTGTACTGGGGTCCGTTCACCTGCGCGATCGAGATCGCCGCGCTGCTCGACGAGGCCGGCATGCCCTACGAGGCGGTCAAGGTCGACACCGGTGCCAAGGAGCAGCACGGAGAGGCCTTCAAGGCGATCAATCCGAAGGGCAAGATCCCGGTGCTGGTGCGCGACGACGGCTCGGTGGTGACCGAGTTCCCGGCGATCGCGCATTGGATCGCTCACACCCATCCCGAGGCCAATCTCTGGCCGACCGACCACGAGGATGCGCTCAAGGCGTCCGAGATGATGGACTACACGGTCGACACGATCCACGGCCAGGGCTTCCGGCGGGTGTTCTTCCCGCACGAGTTCTGCAAGGATAAGCAGCACGAGGGTGCGGTTAAGGACGACGGCAAGGCCATCGTGGCCAAGGGCTACGCCATCCTCAGCGACCAGCTCGCCGACCGGCCGTTCGCCGGCGGCGACGCCTTCTCGATCGCCGACGCCACGATCTTCTACACGACGCGCTGGGCCAAGCTTATGAAGGTGCCGATCCCCGCCCCGATCGCGGCGCTGGCCGACAAGGTCGGAAGCCGCCCGGCGTTCAAGGCGGCGGTCACGACGCTGGTCTGACGCCAGGCGCTGCACTTCTTGGCCGCCTCACTTGCAGATCAGGACCACCATGCTCGCGGCGACACCGGTCGCCAGCACCTTGAGGTCGGCGGGCGTGCGCGGATCCTGTGCGATGGCGAAGGCTTCGTCGTGCAGGCGATTGTCGCAAGTGCAACTCGGCAGCTTGCCGGTGTGAGTGCATGCATCATGGCGCATGCAAGCCTCGTCGAGCAGGTCGACCGGCGGCGTGCCGGGACGGTTGCCGATCCCGCAATAATTGCCGTGAATTAGCAGAGGGCCGCGCCGCAGCGCCTTGATGTCGTCGTGCACCGCCGCAGTGACCTGGCCATTCGAGAGGTCGCCGATCGACCCGTCGACGAGTTCACCTGGCGTCTTGCGGTCCGATGGCGCGGCGGCAGCTGCCGCACTGGGAACCTCGGGGTTGCCCGGCACACTAACGTCGTTCGAACCCGGCGCATCGATCTTGGGGGAGGACTGGGCGAGCGCCGAACCGCCGGACGCCGCGATCAGGATCGAGCAGCAAAACGCACGGATGGTCATTGGGAAAGACAACAAAGGACCTCGGGTCAGTTTGCAAGTAGCGAACAAGACGCGAAACGCCGCTCCGTGGTTCCATGTCGCGACCCGTTCCAAGCCTTCCGAGCACGAACGAAAAGCCCGGCGCGCGGCCGGGCTTCGTTAGATCGCGGGAGATACAAGCGATCACATGCCCTTGGGTATCGGCACCTAGAGCAGCTTGTCCAGCGTGATCGGCGTCTCGTGGACCCGCACGCCGGTGGCGTGCCAGACCGCGTTGGCCACGGCGCCGGCGGTGCCGGTGATGCCGATCTCGCCGACACCCTTGATCCCCAGCGGGTTCACGTGGGGATCGTCCTCCTCGATGCTGATCGCCTCGACGTGCGGAATGTCGGCGTTCACCGGCACGTGGTACTCGCCGAGGTTGGGGTTCATCGGCCGGCCCGAGCGCTTGTCGAACAGCGCGTGCTCGTGGAGCGCGAACGAGACGCCCCAGATCATGCCGCCCTTGAGCTGGCTGTCGACCATGCGCGGGTTGACGATGCGCCCCGTGGCGAAGGCGCCGACCAGCCGCGTGCAGCGGATCTGGCCGAG
>CAXTQM010000432.1:0-1263 GCA_964246205.1 uncultured Beijerinckiaceae bacterium
TCCTTCGAGGCCGCGTTGCGCCGCCATCGCCGCCTCGCAGGCCTCGCAGGAGCGGCGCAACGCGGCCTCGAAGGAGATCGGCGCGGCGATGAAGGCGGGCGACGCCGCCCGCGCCGACACGCTGAAGGCGGAGGTGGCCTACCTCAAGCTGCAGCTGCCGATGCTGGAGGCGGAGGAGAAGAGTGCCGTCGGCGCGCTGGATGCGGCGCTGTCGGAAATCCCCAATCAGCCGCTCGACGACGTGCCGGAAGGGCGCGACGAGAACGACAACGTGCTGCTGCGGACCTGGGGCGAGCCGCCGAAGCTCGACTTCGCGCCCAAGGAGCATTTCGCGCTGGGCGAGGCACTGGGCCTGATGGACTTCGAGGCGGCCACCCGCATGTCGGGCGCGCGCTTCGTGGTGTTGAAGGGCGGGCTGGCGCGGATGGAGCGCGCGCTGGCGCAGATGATGCTCGACCTGCACGTCGACCACCACGGCTACACCGAGGTGGCGCCACCGATCCTGGTGCGCGACGAGGCCATGGTCGGCACGGCGCAGTTGCCGAAGTTCCGCGACGATCAGTTTCTGGCGTCGCGCGAGCGCAAGGAGGAGGGCGGCCGCGACCTGTGGCTGATCCCTACCGCCGAGGTCCCCCTCACCAACCTCGTGCGCGAACAAATCCTCGACGAGGCGAGCCTGCCGCTGCGCTTCACTGCCGCCACCCCCTGCTTCCGCGCCGAGGCCGGAGCGGCGGGGCGCGACACGCGCGGCATGATCCGCCAGCACCAGTTCACCAAGGTCGAGCTGGTCTCGATCACTACGCCGGAGCAGTCGCGGGACGAGCACGAGCGCATGCTGGGCTGCGCCGAGGCGGTGCTGCGGAAGCTCGAGCTGCCCTACCGCGTGATGACGCTGTGCACCGGCGACATGGGCTTCGCGAGCCAGAAGACCTACGACATCGAGGTTTGGCTGCCGGGGCAGGACCGCTACCGCGAAATCTCGTCGTGTTCGGCGTGCGGCGAGTTCCAGGCGCGGCGGATGAACGCGCGGTTTCGCGGCGCCGGGGCCAAGGGCACGCGCTTCGTGCACACACTGAACGGCTCCGGCGTCGCCGTGGGCCGCGCCTTGGTGGCGGTGCTGGAGAACTACCAGGAGGCCGACGGGTCGATCCGCGTGCCGGACGCGTTGCGCCCCTTCATGGGCGGGCTCGAGCGGATCGCGCGGGCGTGAGGGACCGACTTGGTCCTTCTTGCGAGTGTCGCGCAAGACGTACCCTTCTCCCC
>CAXTQM010000432.1:1273-2336 GCA_964246205.1 uncultured Beijerinckiaceae bacterium
TATTCTACCAGAGAGACAGGGGCCAATCCCCGCCCCGCGCCGCATCCGCGGCCCAAAATGCCAATGGCCATTCGCGATGGGGTGTTTCCCCCCCCCCCCGTGGTGTCGGCATACGGCGACACGGCGCACGATCAGGCAGGATGTAGCGGACGAATGACATGAAGATCCTCATCACCAACGACGACGGCATCCACGCGCCGGGCTTGGCGGCGCTGGAGCGCATCGCGGCGCAGGTCGCCGACGAGGTCTTCGTCGTGGCGCCCGAGATGGACCAGTCCGGCGTGGCGCACTCGCTGTCGGTCAACGATCCGCTGCGGCTGCGCAAGATCACCGAGACGCGTTACGCCCTCAAGGGCACGCCGACGGATTGCGTGATCATGGCGCTGCGCCACCTGCTGGAGAACCAGAAGGTCGACCTCGTGCTGTCGGGCGTCAACGCCGGGCAGAACGTCGCCGAGGACGTCACCTATTCCGGCACCATCGCCGGAGCCATCGAGGGCACCATCCTCGGCGTGCCCTCGATCGCGCTCTCGCAGGCCTACGGGCGCCACGCCTACGGCGGCAATCCCGGCGGGCGCGAGGGGCTCTCCTTCGATTGCGCCGAGGCGCACGGCGCTTCGGTGATCCGCAAGGTGCTGGCGGCCGGATTCGAGCGCGACGTCGTGATCAACGTCAACTTCCCGCCCTGCCTGCCCGACGACGTCACCGGCATCGCGGCGACGATGCAGGGCCGGCGCGATGCGCAGATCGTGCGCATCGATCCGCGGCTCGACGGGCGTGGCAACCCCTATTACTGGATCGCCTTCGGCCGCAACAACGTGGCCGTGCGGCCCGGCACCGACCTCGAGGCGCTGGCGCAGAAGAAGATCTCGGTGACGCCGCTGAAGCTCGACCTCACCGACGAGCCGACGGTCACGCGCTATGCCCAGCTCTTCGCCGCTGGCTGACGGCACGGGCGAGGAGGCGGAGGCCAAGGCCGCCTTCCACCTGCGCCTGCGCGCCCGCGGCATCCGCGACCTCGCCGTGCTGCGCGCCTTCGAGCTCGTGCCGCGCGCGCACTTCG
>CAXTQM010000433.1:0-2317 GCA_964246205.1 uncultured Beijerinckiaceae bacterium
CGCGTCTGCGTCTCGTGGCGCGGGTCGGCGTCGTAGAGGTCGAGATAGTCGCGGATCTCGCGGATGGAGAAGCCGAGCCGCTTGCCGCGCAGGATCAGGATCATCCGCGCGCGCTCGCGGTTCGAGTACACGCGGGTGGCGCCGAGCCGGCGCGGCTGGATCAGTCCCTGATCCTCGTAGAAGCGCAGGGTGCGCGCGGTGATGCCGAGCTCCGCGGCGAGATCGGTCACGGTAACCAGCACCTCGCCTTCTGGTAGGCGTCGGCGGCGCGTGCCCTTGGCGGGCTGGTCGAGCGCGAGCGTCATGGTGATGCTGCCGCCGCTTCCTCGGCGACCAACTCCTTGCGCGAGAGCTTGCCGACAGCCGTCTTGGGCAGAGAGTCGCGGATCACGATCTCGCGCGGGCGCTCGATCTTGGACAGGTAGTCCTCAAGGAAGGCCGAAAGATCGGAAGGCGTCGCCGTCGCGCCCTCGCGCAGCACGACGAAGGCCTTGGCCGATTGGCCGCGATAGGCGTCGGGGACGCCCAGCGCGATGGCCTCGCGCACGTCGGGATGCTGGTAGAGGGCGTCCTCGATGGTGCGAGGATAGACGTTGTAGCCGCCCGACAGGATGACGTCCTTGATGCGGTCGACGATGAAGATGTAGCCGTCCTCGTCCTTGTAGGCGATGTCGCCGGTGCGCAGCCCGTGCGCGTCGAGCACGGCGGCAGTCTCCTCCGGCTTGTTCCAATAGCCGCGCATGACCTGCGGCCCGCGCACCACCAGCTCGCCCTTCTCGCCGACCGGCACCAACGCGCGCGTCTCCGGATCGCGGATCTCTACAATGGTGTTGACCAGCGGCAGGCCGATTGAGCCGTGCCTCACTTCGCCGTGCGCCGGATTGCACGATACCACCGGCGAAGTCTCGGTGAGACCGTAGCCCTCCACCAGCTTGGCGCCGGTCACCCTCTCGAACAACGCGCCGACCTCCTGGGGCAGCGGCGCACCGCCGGAAATGCACAGCCGCACGAAGGAGAGGTCGGCACGCGTGGCCTCGGCGCGCTTGGCAATGGCGCCGTAGAGCGTCGGCACGCCGGGAAACACCGTGGGCTTGGTGCGCAGCATCGCCTTCAGCGCGTCGCCGACCTCGAAGCGGGGCAGCAGCACCATCAGCGCCGCCATGCGCACGGCATAGTTCATGACCACCGTCATCGCGAAGACGTGAAACAGCGGGATGACGCCGAAGATCCGCTCCTCGCCCATGCGCCGCTCCGGATCGAAGGCGACGTTCTGCTCGACGTTGGCGACGACATTGCCGTGCGTCAGCACCGCACCCTTGGGCGTGCCGGTGGTGCCGCCGGTGTATTGCAGCACGGCGACGTCGTCGGCGGCGATCTCGACCGGTTCGAAGCGCCGCGTCTCGGCGAGCAAGGCGGCGAAGGCGACGTGGCAGCCGTCGTCGGGCAGTTTGGCGATGCTCTTGCGCTTCAGCACGCGATAGGCCGCCGCCTTGGTGCGCGGCATTGCGTCGGCGAGGCAGCACAGCACCACCGTGCCGGCGCCGGCTTGCCGGCAGGCCGCCGCCACCTTGGCGTGGATCTCGGCGACGTCGATCGTCAGCATGACGCTGGTGCCGCTGTCGCGGATTTGATGCTCGAGTTCGCGGCCGACGTAGAGCGGGTTGTAGTTGACGACGATCGCGCCCGCCTCGAGCACCGCGTAGTAGCCGATGACGCTGAACGGCGTGTTGGGCAGGCACAGCCCGACGCGATCGCCTTTGCGGACGCCGATGCCCTGCAGGCCTGCGGCGACCCGGTCCACCGCTGCGGCGAGCGCGCGATAGGTCCAGGTGCGGCCCAGGAAATCGAGCGCCGGCGCGTCGGGATAAGCCGCCGCCGCGCGCTGCAGCAGGCGGTGCGCTCCGACGATGCGGCTGATGCTCTGATCGTTCATCGCGCTCACCCCGTCACCTTCCCGTTAGCGGAAGCAGGTGACGCTTACGTCAAGCTTAGATAGCTTGACACGAAGCGGCTGGCAATCGTTCCGATTGTCGGAGCTTCTCGCAGGGCGAACCTTTGCAGCGGGCGGACATTGCGTCGCCATGCCGAACGACAGACCCTGCCTGCTCCGCCGCCCCGGCCCGCCCGAGTTGGTGGAGAGCTTCACCGGGGTCCAGATCGACGACGACAGGCTGGAGAGCGTCATCGAGCGCACCAGCCCGCTGCTCTGCCTCTACGAGCACGCCGCGCACGGCGAGGGGCCGCTTTGGCTGCCGGCGCAGAACCGCTTCATCTGGTCGGACATCCCGATCCAGCGCATCATGGCCTGGTATCCGGA
>CAXTQM010000434.1:0-2316 GCA_964246205.1 uncultured Beijerinckiaceae bacterium
GGCAAAGCCTCTACGTCAAGCTGCGGCGATTCGGATTGGCCGATTCGGGCATCGAGGAGGACGCGTGAGCGGTGACGGACCTCTCCTTCTCCCGCGAGCGGGAGAAGGAGGTCTCGCGGAGCGAGGTCGGATGAGGGCCTCGCAGGACGAGGCCGTCCGGACAACGTCGCGCCGACAACCCAGCACCCTCATCCGACCCGACTGCGTCGGGCCACCTTCTCCTGCGAGCGGAAGAGAGGAGAGCCCCCTCGCCGAGGCGGATCATCTCTCCTGGCTCGGCATCGTCCGGCTCGGCCTGGTGCAGACCGCGCTCGGCGCGATCTTCGTGCTCTCCACCTCGACGCTCAACCGCGTCATGAAGATCGAGCTGGCGCTGCCGGCGATCCTGCCCGGCCTGCTGATCGCGCTGCAGTATTTCATCCAGGTGCTGCGGCCCCGCCTCGGCTATGGCTCCGATGTCGGCGGCCGGCGCACGCCGCTGATCATCGGCGGCATGGCGGTGCTCGCTTTGGGCGGCGTGCTCGCAGCCCTCGCCACCGCGACGATGACGCACCAGCTCTGGCTCGGCGTGGCGCTGGCCTTCGTCGCGTTCACGGTGATCGGGGTGGGCGTCAGCGCCTGCGGCACGGCCCTGCTGGTGCTGATCGCCACGCGTACCGCGCCGGCGCGCAGGCCTGCGGCGGCGGGCATCGCCTGGATCATGATGATCATGGGCTTCATCGTCACCGCCGGCGTCGCCGGCAAGCTGCTCGATCCGTTCTCCCCGCAGCGCCTCGTCGTCGTCGCCGCGGTGATCGCCGGCGTCGGCTTCCTCGTCACGTTGTCGGCGGTCTGGGGCGTCGAGGGGCGCACTGCCGCTCGGCCGGCGCCTTCCGGCACGTCCGGCGCCTTCGGGCAGGCGCTGCGCGAGGTCTGGGCCGAGCCGCAGGCGCGCCGCTTCGCGCTCTTCGTCTTCGTCTCGATGCTGGCCTACGGCGGCGAGGAGCTGATGATCGAGCCCTTCGCCGGCGCCCTCTTCGGCATGTCGCCGGGCGAGACCGCAAGGCTCTCCGGCGTGCTTCACGGCGGCTCGCTGCTCGGCATGGTGCTGGTCGCCGTCGTCGCGACGACGCTGTCGCGCACGCGGGCTGGCACGCGGCGGCTCTGGATGGTCGGCGGCTGGCGCGGCTCGGGCGCGGCGCTGGCCGGGCTCGCCGCGGTCGGTATCGCGGGCACGCCCGCGGCCTTGCGGCCGCTGCTGTTCACGCTCGGCCTCGCCAACGGCGGCTATGCCATCGCCGCGATCGGCTCGATGATGCAGCGCATCGGCGGGTTTGGCGACCCCGGAGCCGGCACCTCTCGCGAGGGCATGCGCATGGGCCTATGGGGCGCGGCGCAGGCCGTCGCGTTCGGCTGCGGCGGGCTCGGTGCGACAGCGCTCAGCGACACGGTGCGCGAGGCGGGGGCACGACACGCCGCGCCCTACGCCGCCGTGTTCCTGGCTCAGGCGGCGGTGTTCGCCGTCGCCGCGCTCCTAGCCGCCCGGCTCGACTCCGCGGCCCCGGCTCGGCGCGACGCGCCGCTTCCGGCGCCGTCCGCGCGGGCATGATCGCGATCGCGATCGAGGCGATCCTGGTGCTGATCCTCGTCGAAGGCTTCGCTCTGACGATCTTCCATCGTCGCACCGGACGAGGCGTGCCCCTCGCCACGCTCTGGCCCAACCTCGCAGCCGGCTTCCTGCTCGCACTGGCAGTGCGGATGGCGCTCGGCTCCGGCCCGACGCCGCTCGCCTTGCAGGCGGGCATCGCCGCCGTGCTCGGCTGCGCGCTGATCGCCCACCTGCTCGACCTGCGCAGCCGTTGGCAGCGCTGATCGGTAACGTGAATCGACGTATCTGCATCCCCAATGCAAGAACCGCCAAGGTCGCCGGCACCGAGAGGATCCGAAACTGATCGTTGATCCTGAGTGAGTGCTGTCCGGCACGATCGCCGCGTGACGCTTCGAGGCGGTTGCCCGGCAGCTTCGACACGACCTCAAGGCCACCGCGGTGTCGAGAAGAGCCTGCGAACCGCGACGTCGAAAAGATCGGCCGGGAACGCTTTCGGGCACCTGCCGGCGAAGACCGCAGCAGCGAGCTTGCTGCTGAAGCTCCGAATCGCCATGGCCGTGCCCGACCGTACATGTTCAAAGCGCAACGGAGCAGGCCCGCGTCGCGCGATATGATGGTGCCAGCCGGCCTTTAAGCCGGGTTCTGTACGGCGCGGGGCGCAAACCCCGCACGTGACGGCCATTCCTCTGGGACGGTCGTTGCCGACCGCCTCGAGCAACCAACCCGGG
>CAXTQM010000435.1:0-2311 GCA_964246205.1 uncultured Beijerinckiaceae bacterium
CCTTCGAGGTGCGCGACGGCGCCGGAGTGACGCTCGTGGCGTGGAGCGAGGCGGTGCCCATCGCGACGCTCGCCACGGGACGCGAGTTCCCCTTCGTCTCCACGCCGCATCGGCTGCCGACCGAAAGCCGGTTCGTTCTCGTCCATTTCGAGTGAGCGATGCGTTAGGCTACAGCCTTTATCAATTATCTTAAGCTAAGAAGACCGGGTAACCAGGAACGACGATTTGTCGGTCATCCATCCCGCGCGTTCTCCCAGGGCCGGCATCGGGCGACCGATGCGCCGTTGGCGGATCACCTTGGCCTCGAAACTCACGGCGGTCATCTGCCTTTGCATGCTGGCGACCATCGGCGCGATCTTCGCCTTCTACCACCATCAGGCTCGGATCGAGGCCGACCGCAAGGCCCGCTCGCTGGCATCCGACGCGACGGCGGCCATCGTCGAGCGGGTGCGCACCGAATTTTCCCAGTCGTTCCGCATGGTCACGAGCACCAACGAGGCCTTGACCGCGCTGTGGACCGCGGAGAAGCGCGACCGTGCCACGACGGACGTGCTGATCAAGCAGATGCTCGGCGCCGACCCGGACCGATTCGGGGCCTGGACGGTGTGGAAGCCCGGTGCCTTCGACGGCCGCGACAAGGATTTCGCCGGCAAGCCCGGCTCGGACGCGAGCGGTCGGTATCTGGCGTACTGGCATCAGAACGGCATGGAGATCACGCTCGACGCGCTCGGCGGCTACGACGACAAGGACAACGCCGTCGTCCAGGTGCCGTTGAGCGCCGCCACGAGCTTCCTCGGCGAGCCCTATTTCATTCAAAGCAACGACCGGCGCATCGCCACGGTCTCCTACTCGGAATCGATCGTCGGCGACGACAAGGTCCAGGGCGCGATCGGCATCGACATCGCGCTGTCGCCTTTGCGGGACTCGATCACCGCGCTGGCGCTGCCCAAGGGCGCCGACGTGCTGCTGGTGTCGCACGGCGGCACGATCGTCGCGGCGACCGACGCGGCGCAGCTCGATCGGCCGCTCGCCCAGGTGCGGCCCGACCTCGCCGTCTCCTTTCGCGACATGGTCGCCGGGGCCGGCGACATCCACCTCGTCGATGGGCCGGCGGGGCAGATGGTGCGGTCCGTCGACGAGGTCACGGTCGCCGGCCTGAAAAGTCCGTGGTACGTCGTCTGCGACGTGCCGCTGGCGACCTTCGCCGTGGACGCCTCCCAGCGGCAGAGCCCGGTGATCGTCGCCACCGTCTGCGTCCTGCTCGCCATGATGCTGCTGATCCTGCTCGCGGTACGGCAGGTCGTGGCGCAGCCGCTGGCCCGCATCGAGCGCTTCATCGGCACGCTGCACCAACCCGGCAGCGCGATCCGTTGCCCCGGCACCGGGCGCACCGACGAGATTGGCGCCATCGCCGGCTCGCTGACGGCCTTGAAGCAGGCCGAAAGCGATATCGTGCGCATGCGCGAGGAGGAGGCCGCCACCTCCGAGCGCTACGCCGGCACGCGGCGGGCCGAGCTGCATGAACTCGCCGAACACCTTTCGCGAACGGTGCAGTCCGTCGCCACCACGGTGGAGCATGCCTCGCACACGATGATGCGGCGCGCGCAGACCGTGGCGGCCACGGCCGTGTCCTCCGCGGAACGGACGCGGGCGATTGCGGAGGCCTCGAAGGGTGCCGATGCCGGTATCGCCGCCGTCGATCATGCCGCCATCGAGCTGCGCGAGGCGATCGAGGCGATCTCGCAGGATCTGACGCAGAGTCAGACGATCGCCGCCGAGGCGTCGCGCCGCGCCGCCGAGTCCAGCGCGGTGACTGAGGTCCTGGCGAGCCGCGCCGCACGCATCGGCGAGATCGTGGCGCGCATCGCCACCATCGCGCGGCAGACCAACCTGCTGGCACTCAATGCCACCATCGAGGCGGCGCGTGCCGGCGAGGCGGGACGCGGCTTCGCCGTGGTGGCGCAGGAGGTCAAGGCGCTGGCCAGCCAGACCGCCGAGGCCACCGGCGACATCGACACCCAGATCCGCGCCATGCAGGACGCTGCGGTGGAGGCAACCGACACCCTGCGCGCCATCGGCGGCACCGTCGGCGACCTCGACGCGCTCGCCGGCTCGATCGTCGCGGCGGTGCTGTCGCAGACCGAGGCGACGACGCGCATCGGCGTCTCCGTCGCCGAAGCCGTTGCGGCGTCGCGGCGCGTCGGCTCGGCCGTCGGCGGGGTCGACCAGGCGACGGCGGAGACCGGCGATGCCGCCGCCGACATGCTGATCGAGACCGCCCGGCTCACCGAGGAGAGCGCCCGGCTGAGCG
>CAXTQM010000436.1:0-2311 GCA_964246205.1 uncultured Beijerinckiaceae bacterium
TTGGCCGAGAGCGCGAGGCGCTGCTGCACGCCGAACCGATGCTGCTCGTCGACCACGGCGAGGCCGAGGTCGCGGAAAGCGACGCTGTCCTGGATCAGCGCGTGAGTGCCCACCGCCATGTCGATGGCGCCCGACGCCAAGCCGTCCAGCGTGCGGCGGCGCTCGGCCGGCGTGTCGCGCCCGGTGATCAGCGCGAGCCGGATGCCGGCCTTCAGCGCGCGCGGTCCCAATCCGGCGAAGTGCTGGCGGGCCAGGATCTCGGTCGGCGCCATCATCACCGCCTGCCGGCCGCCCTCGACGACGGCGGCCATGGCGAGCAGCGCGACCAGCGTCTTGCCCGAGCCGACGTCGCCTTGCAGAAGCCGCAGCATGCGCGCCGGCGCGGCGAGGTCCGCTCGGATCTCGGCCAACGCCAGTTGCTGCGCTGCCGTGAGCGCGAACGGCAGCGCGGCCTCGATGGCGTCGGCTCTGGCGCGGCCATCGGCGTTGGACCGGCCGGTGCGCACGCGGAGCCGCTTGCGCATGAGGGCGAGCGCCACCTGATGAGCGAAGAGCTCGTCGAGCGCGAGGCGCACCCGGGCTGGGGCGTCGGGCGCGATGGCCTTGGGATCGTCGGGCCGGTGCACCGAGCCGAGCGCCTCGCCGAACGTGGGCATCGGCGGCATCTTCACGCCGAGCCCGTCGTACCACTCCGGCAGGAACGGCACGCGCGTCAATGCGGCGTCGATGGCCTTCATCAGCACGCGCGGGTAGAGCCCCTCCGTCAGCCCATAGACCGGCTCGCACAACGGCATGGCGGCGAAGCCGGCCTCGTCCACGACCTTGTCGGGGTGCACCATTTGGCGGTGGCCGTCGTAGAGCTCGAGCTTGCCCGACACCCAGCGTTGGGCGCCGAGCGGCAGGCTCTTCTCGATCCAGGCGTGATTGGACAGGAAGAACACCAGCAGCACGTCGCCGGTGGCGTCCTCGATCAGCACCTTGTAGGGCGCCTTGGTGCGCGGTGGCGGCGGACGATGGTCGGTCACCTCGGCCTTGATGGTGACGACCTGATCGAATGGCGCCTCGGCGATCGGCGGCTGGTTGCGCCGATCGATGGTGGCCATCGGCAGGTGGAACAGCACGTCGATCACCCGTGCCGCGCCGCCAGCCGGCCCCATGAGCCGGTCGAGCAGCTTGCCCGTCTTCGGCCCGATGCCGGGAAGGGCTGCGGCGGAGGCGAACAGAGGCGAGAGCAGGTGGGGGCGCATCGGAGGCGAAGGGGCCTCGCCGGTCGACCGGCGTCAAGTCCGGCTCAGGCCCTCACAATGATCGCCGCTACCGGCGGCATTAAGTTCGGCATCCGCTAGCTGCTCGATGACTGGCTGCTGCTTGAGATGTCGGTGCGGAGTTGGGCGGCGATGCGATTCAGTTCAGGGGCAGCTGTAGCAACTGGAGGCCTCATCCCGGACGCCGAAGCGGCCCTTTCAGCTAAGCCAGTGCCTTCTCCAGCTCCGCCTTGCTCATCGTCGAGCGGCCGAGGAGATGCTTCTTCTTGGCCGCCTCGTACAGCTCCGCCTTCGTCTTCCCGACGGCCTTGCCGGTTTCGCGGTGCTCCGCCGTCTTGGCCGCGATGTCGTCGGGCTGCGCGGAGAACTGCTTGCCCTTCCTCGTATCGGCCCGCTTCTTGTCGCTGGTGCGCTTATACTCCCCTTCGCTCAGGGCATCGCGAGCCTCCTTGGGCAGATAGCGCTCGCCCGTCTCCTCGCTCTTCTCGCCGGACTTGGTGCCCCATTCCTCGTCGGTCCATTCCTGGAGATGATTGTCCTTCGTTTTCTCGCCCTCGTAGCCGCCGCCGCGCTTCTGGTACTCGGCGGACGCCATCTGCGCCTTGCGGGCGGACCACTGGCCGGGCTTGCCGCCCTTGTCGCCGGCGGTCACCTCGCCCTTGACCTCGTCCCACAGCTTCGGGTCGCTCTTCTCCGCCGTCTTGCTCATGTCGCGTGCTCCGGTATCTTGAGCCGAAGAAACGCCAGTTGGAGCGCATCGGCGATGCGGCGTATCGCGGCCCGGCGGATCCTCAGTACCAGCGCGAAATCCGGCGGCGTGTTCCACGATCGCCGGCCAGCCGGCTTCTCCGGGTGATCCCGGCTCTAGTCCGGTAGGTGACGTCGCGGATGCTGGCCCGATCGGTTCCGCTCAGCTAGCATCGACGCACCCAAGGAGAGCGCTCGATGACCGATTTCGCCGTCCGACCCGCTTCCGCCGCCCGCGCGCGGCGGCGTCGAGCACGCCTGCGGCCTTGCAGGCTGCCATGAAACGCAGCAGCAGCAAT
>CAXTQM010000437.1:0-1056 GCA_964246205.1 uncultured Beijerinckiaceae bacterium
CTTCACCAGCGATCGCGCCGCGCCGCCGCCTGCCGTCCACCATAGCGTGCCGTTGTCCTGCCGCGTGCCCCGCGTCGCCTCGAGCGCGCCGGAGCAACCCTGAGCCTCCTCCAACGGATCGCCGTAGGCGAAGCGCAGGGCCGGCGCGGCGCGATCGCTGGTGAAGACGGGTTGGCCGAGTGCCACCACGCGACCATCGAAGGCGTCGAAGTCCGTGCTTTCATGCACGCCGGAGACGGCGGCGCGCTCGGCGGCGGCGAACCAGGATTGGGCGGAATGCACGAGCCGCAGCGGGGCGGCGCAGCCCGGCACATCGCTCGCAATGACGATCGGGAATTGCCGCCCATAGTTGTCGCGGCTCGGCATGATAATGCCGGCGACGGGGTCGCTGCCAGCGACGCCGCTCGTCAGCACGAATCGCCAGCACGGCGCGTGCGCGTAGCAGTCGGCCCAGGTCTCGCCGAGCGCCTTGCGGCTGGCCACCAGGGAGGCACTGAGCCAGTCGTCGAACAGCGTGCGGATCCTGCCTTCGAAACGGCGCGAGACGAAATCGCCGCGCATCGGCAGCTTGCCGAAAAATCCGGGGAGCCGCTGCTGCTCGTTCTTCAAGGCCTGGGGACGTCGGAGCGAAGCGGGCGCCATCAGAGCGACTTCGGGCAGTGGAAGCGACGCAGGCTGGCGAGATCGAAAGGGTCGAGCGGCGTGTCGACCCGGAATTCGAAAGCGGCCACCCGCCCTGCGGTGCCGAAGGTCGCCGACACACGCTCCGGCCCGAGCGCCACGACCTTGCCTGCGTCGAGCACACGGAACAGCGCCCACAGCCCACGTTTCAGCGTGGTGCCGTCGACGTTGCCGGCGGGTTGGAACGACAGCTCGGCGCCGTTGATGCCGAGATTGCCGGGCCAGGTCAGCGAGATCGGCCGGGAGCCGTCGCGAACGCCTTGTGAAAAACTCACCTGTTGTCCATCGCTGGCGAGCGTCACTCCGATCGCCGGGCCGCTCAAGGACAGCGGGGTGACGTCGAAGCCGAAGCCGAGCGCGTTGTTGGGAGCGGTG
>CAXTQM010000437.1:1066-2306 GCA_964246205.1 uncultured Beijerinckiaceae bacterium
AGCTCGAAGTCGCGAAGGCCGTCGTCGGTGGCGCCGTCGTTCCCGGCACCTTTCTTCCATTTCCAGGGTGAGGCGGTGGCGTCGACCTTGGCGGCGAGCTCGCCCTTGTAGAAAGAGTCGAACGCGCCGTTGGGGCCGAACAGGTCGATGAAATCGGCCGCGGCGATGTCCTTCAGCGACCCTTTGACGAAAGGATAGCCGCCGTCCAGGGTCGCCGTGCACGCCGCGCCGCCCTTGGCCTGCCACTTGTCGAAGAGGTCGCGCGAATGCTCGTTGGCGAGCGCGTCCTTCAACAGCCCGTCGTCCAGCGTGATCGGCACAAGCGGGCGCGTCACCAGCGCGGAGATATGGCGCGCGAGGGCGGCGCGCAGCGTCGCCTGCTCGGCGCCGGGCAACGCACGCTGCATGTCGTCGTCGAGCGTCTTCTCGGCAAAGCCATGGTCCATCTTGAGCCGGCTTCCGAGCATCGGGTAGACGCGCACGTTGTCGTTGACGTAGGCCGCCGTCTCGGGTTTCGGCCTCATGTCATTCTCGACCTGGACCAGCAGGCGGGGCAGCAGGAAGTCGTTGAGCGCGCGAGTGTAGAGGTTCTCGTAGCCCGAACGCACCTTGTCGTATTGGCTCGGCAAGCCGATGCGAGGAGTGTGCTGGTGATCCTCGTAAGGCGCCGAGATCGCCTCCGCCTGGTCGAGCACGCGGCTGACTGCGACGAAGTCACGGTCCGTGACGTCCTTGACCTTGATCGCCTTGGCGTCGGGCGCGTAGACGGCGACTCGCGCCTCGGTGGCGGCCAGCAGCCCCTGTTGCCGGAGGAAGTCGGCTCCCCAAAGCATGCAGACCACCAACGTGACGAAGCCGATCGTAGCGGCACCAGTCCAGCGGATGATCCGGTTGCGGCGCTCACGCAGAGGATCGGTCGAGATCAGGCTTGCCTCGCCGAACACCACCTCCTTGAGCAATCGCGCGAGGAAATAGCTCTTGGTGCCGGGGATCGTCGCCTCGGCGAGACGTGGCAGCTCGACTCCGAAATGCGTGACCGCCGCCCGCGTGACAAGGTCGAGCGGCGCTTGGTCCTGTTGCGCCGAGGCGAGATAGATGCCTCGAACGCGAGGCGGCGGATCGAAGCGCGAGGCCGCCGCCATCTCACCCAGCATTTAGTGGAGCGGCTCGGCGATGAGCGCGACTTGGCTCGGTAAGGCGAAGATTTCTGCGCGGCGCTCGCTGTCTTGCTCGCTCTGAA
>CAXTQM010000438.1:0-2291 GCA_964246205.1 uncultured Beijerinckiaceae bacterium
AGCGGCGCGCTGCGGCCGAACGGCGAGGGCGCGTAGCCCGCGGTCATTGCGGGGTCGAGCAACGCCACCTGCCGACGTACCAGCGCGATCTCGGCCGCCGGCACCGGAAGCGAGACGACGGCACCCGGCGCCGTGTCGGCCGGCTCGCCGTAGAGTAGGCCGAGCCCGATGACAGCGCTGCCGAGCAGTCCCAAGGCGCAGATCAGCACCTGTACCGACGGGTCACGACGGCGGCGCACGCGCGCCCGCGGATCGTCGTTCTGTCCTCCGAAGCCCCGTGTACTCAAAAGCTTGCCCCGCCCGAAAGCTCGGCGCCATCGCTTCGGCGCCGGCCCCACCCGACGCGCCATTGACGCTGCTTTTGGTTAAGCCGCGCTTAAAGGGTTAATTGCGGCGCAGCGGCGGCAGGCCGGCGGCGGCGGTCAGCGGATCACCGCTATGGCCTCGCGGATCGGATCGACGCCCCGCCGATGCGCCTTCCGTATCGGCAGCAGCACGGCGAAAAAGGCGGGGATCGCGAGAAGGTAGGCGGCGGCGCCGACGTAGAGCACGGAGCCAAGGCCGAACGCCGTTGCGACGATCGGAACCAGCGCCGCGCCGATCACCGAGAAGCAGCCGTTGATGCCCCAGGCCCAGAGGAACATCGTGTCCTTCTTCAGGTGCGCGAGCGTCGCCATGGCCGTCGGCATCGGGAAGCCCATGAGGAAGGCCGGCGGGAACACCAGGAAGAACGAGAGCACCAGACGCAGGCCGTAGGGATAGCGCCCGATGGCGTCGAGCGGCACGTGCAGGAACAGGCCGTAGCAGACCAGCAGCGTTGCGATGGCGACGAAGACGAAGGGCATCGCGGCGCGGGCATGCGGCAGCAGCCTCTCCGAAGCGAAGGCGCCCAGGCCGGAGAACACCAGCATGCCGGTGATCATGATCGAGGCCGAGATGGTGGCGTTGGCGAGCGCCAGCACGAACTCGGCGATCAGCCCGACCTCCACCATGATGTAGCCGAGCCCGAGGCAGGCGAAATAGACGATGGTGAGGCCCTTGCCGGGGGTGCGCGAGAACACCGTGCGCCAGCCGAATACCACGGGGATGGCGATCAGCGTCGAGGCCGTGACGACCGCGATGGCGAGCGTCGCCCACAGCAGCAGGTAGCCCCATTCGTCCTGCACCGCCTCGAGCCGGTCGATGACGCGGCCGAGGTCGCCGGGCTTGATGTAGGCGGCGAAATAGGGACGGTCGTTGGTGAGCGGACGGACATCGAAGACGTATTGCCTCGAGAGCTCCTGCCAGCCGCCGGCGATCAGCGACTGCCAGGCGAGCCTGCCTAGCGCGGTGGCCGGAAGGACGCGTGGGGTGCTGCCGGGCAGGTCGTCGAGCGGCGCCTCGGCCTCCGCCGCCCCGGCCGGGGCGTTGGCGACCGCGGCGCCGGACATCGCGGGCTGCGCGCCGAAGAGCTGGGCGGAGTAGTCCGCCATCAGCTTGGGGGTGGAGGACGTGTCGACGGCGATCCCGGGGTAGTAGATCTCGTCGAACGACATCTTCTTGGTGTGGTCGCGCATCGCGGCGATTTCGGTGTCGCTGAAGCCGCCCTGGCGGTACAGCACGGTGGCAGACGACAGGTAGCTCGACACGACGAAGAAGGAGCGCGCGACGCTCGCGGGATCGTGGCGGCGCGCGGCCGCCTCCATCGTGGCGTAGAGCTTGAGCACGCTCTTGGGCGGCTCCTCCTTGTTCCACATCGTGACCGAGAGCACGCCGCCGGGCGCCAAGGCCCGCATATAGCTTTCCATCGCCTCGCGCGTGTAGGCGAACTTCTCGACGATCGGAAAGCCGCCGGGCGCCGACAGGCCGGCGGAGTCGGCGAGGCTCAGGTCGATGACGTCGTAGCGCTTGTCGGTATTGGCGAGGAACAGCCGGCCCTCGTAGTCGACCACGTCGAGCTTGGGCTTGGCGAGGATGTCGCCGGTGAAGGCCTTCAGCGTCGGGTCGGTGCGAAAGGCGGTGAGGATCGCCGGATTGCCTTCGGCCACGGTGACGTGCCGCGAATTGTGCAGCGCGACGCTGGTCGAGAGGCCGCCGCCGAACTGCACGACGAAGGTCGAGGGGTCGTGCTTGATGACGAAGGGATAGATCATCGGCAGGTAGCGGAAATAGTCGGTCTCGGCATCCGGCAGGTCGCGGATCACTGCGATCGGTCCTTCGCCGTCGACGTAGAGGCCGAGATAGGCGTTGCGGGGCATCTCCTTCAGGTTGAAGGCGGCGTTGTCCGACAGGCCCGGCGCGAAATGCAGGTA
>CAXTQM010000439.1:0-614 GCA_964246205.1 uncultured Beijerinckiaceae bacterium
GGCTGCGGCACTGGCGACCCTGGCCGTCACGGCGCTGGCCGGGCGCCAGATCGGCGGCCAGACCGGCGACGTCGCCGGCGCGGCGCAACAAGCCGCCGAGATCGCCGTCCTCCTCGTCTTCGCCGCGGCGCCGCGGTAGCGATCGCCTCTGGCGGAGCAGGGCCGGTTCGCGGTACAAGCGTCCGGCTCGCCTGAGCCGGGGTATAGCGCAGCCTGGTAGCGCGATAGTTTTGGGAACTATAGGTCGCAGGTTCGAATCCTGCTGCCCCGACCAGCCGGCGAGAACAGGGAGTGCCATGACGGCCCGCATCTACAAGCCGTCGCCTTCGGCGACGCAGTCCGGCAAAGCATCGACCAAGTCGTGGGTGCTGGTCTACGAGCCGGAGGAGGCCATGGTGGTCGATCCGCTGACGGGCTGGTCGGGCTCGGGCGACATGAAGCGGCAGATCACCCTGCGCTTTGGGTCGAAGGGAGAGGCGGTCACCTATTGCGAGCGAAACGGCATCGTCTACCGTGTCGACGAGCCTAAGCTAGTGGCACCGAAGGTCTTCTCTTATTCCGATAACTTCAGGTCGTGGGGCCCCCGCGCGCGGGGGCCCCGCCACCCCCCCGCC
>CAXTQM010000439.1:624-2289 GCA_964246205.1 uncultured Beijerinckiaceae bacterium
GAGGATTTCCTGCACCAGCTGCGCGACCGGGGCGTCACGCTGCGCTTCGGCTCGAAGGAGGAGGCGATCGCCTATTGCGAGCGCAACGGCATCGTCCATCGCGTCGACGAGCCCAAGATGGTGGCGCCAAAGGTCTTCTCCTATTCGGACAACTTCAAGTCGTCGCGTCGCGGCCAGTGGACCCACTGAACGCGCAACGTAAGACCCCGTAGCTCAGCTGGATAGAGCAGCCGCCTTCTAAGCGGCAGGTCGTTGGTTCGAACCCAACCGGGGCCGCCATCGTCGATCGATAAAAGTCTCGCCTTTATAGGCGAGGCTCTCCTATCGCAAAAACATTGAAGGCTCAGTAGCCGCGCGCGGCGCTCCCGGCGACGGCGCCTGCGACCGCGCCGGCGGCAAGGCCAAGCCCGACGCCCTCACCGACACCACCATAGCCGCGGCGTCCGTAGCCATAACCATAGCCGCGCCCGTATCCGCCTCGGCCGTAACCACGGCCAAAGCCACGCCCATACCCGCTATGGCCGAACCCGCTGTGGCCATAGCCTTGGCGGTACTGCGCCTCGGCGGCGGTCGAGCCGAGCACCGCTCCGGCCGTGGCGAGCGTCAGGCCGGCGACGACAAAGGCTTTGATCAACTTCATGTTTTTCCTCTCGAGTCATGGTCGCAACTGAACCAGGTCTGGAAGGTTCGGCGAGACATGGTATGAGGCCGGCAGGGCCACTTCGGTAAAGACCGTGCGGGTGTCTGGCCGTGCCTACGGAGCCCGAGCGTCATCATGAGCCGTCCCGCGATCCTTCTCTTCGACGTCAACGAGACGCTGCTCGACATCGAGGCCTTGCGCCCGCTCTTCGTCCGCGTCTTCGACGACGGCCGCGTGTTGCGCGACTGGTATGCGCAGATTGTGATCTACTCGCAGTCCGTCACCTTCGCCGGTCACTACGTGCCGTTCGGCACCATCGGCACCGGCGTGCTGCGCATGCTCGGCACGGTCCACGGCAAGGCGGTGAGCGACGCCGACATCGCCGAACTGGCCGCGACCACGACGAGCCTGCCGGCCCACGAGGGCGTGCCCGAGGCGCTCGCGCGCCTGCGCGACGCCGGGTTTCGCCTGGCGACCCTGAGCAACTCCGCGCCGTCGGCCTCGCCGACCCCGCTGGAGAAGGCCGGCCTCGCGCCCTACTTCGAATCCTCATTCAGCGTCGAGACGGTGTGCCGCTTCAAGCCGGCGTTGGATTGCTACCGGCACGCTGCTGAAGCACTGGGCGTTGAGCCCGCAGCCATCTGCATGGTGGCGACCCACATCTGGGACCTCCTCGGCGCCCAGGCGGTGGGCTGCCGCACGGCATTCGTGAGCTGGACCGAGAACGCTCTGCTGCCGATCGCCGAGCTGCCGCAGCCCGATGTCGTGGCGCGGACCATGGCCGCTCTCGCCGAGGCGATCATTCGTCGCTGGCCCTGATCTCCTCCGCCGCAAGGAGGCCGAAGCCGCGCAGCGCCCAGCGTCGCCCGTCCGAGCCGAGCGTCAGGGCGGCGAGTGGCGGGGCGTCGATGCGCCAGAATGCCGAAGCCGGCGCGCCGAGGATCGTCACCAGCGCGGCCCGCAGCACGGCGGCATGGGTGACGGCGATCGTCTTGCCGGAGGAGCCGAGTCGTGCCGCGAGAAAG
>CAXTQM010000440.1:0-2286 GCA_964246205.1 uncultured Beijerinckiaceae bacterium
GTCGGCGAGCGCATCGGCAAGACCCACCTGACCTACGGCCAGGGCGCCGCCGCCGAACTCGTCGCAGCCGGCACCATCGGCCTTGCCGACGGCTTCGGCCTGCCGGTCTCGACGACCCACGTTCTGTCGTCCGGCGTCGCCGGCACGATGGCGGCCAACGGCTCGGGCATCCAGTGGTCGACGCTGCGCTCGATCGCGCTGGCGTGGATCCTGACGCTGCCCTGCGCCATGGCGATCTCGGCCATCCTGTTTTTCATCTTCTCGAAGATTTTCTGAGCCCTCTTCGGACCGACGGAAGCGAGATGGCCGGGCTTGTCCCCGGCCATTTCATTTGGGCAATAACCGAAGGATCAGTCGATCCTGATGCCGCTCTCGGCCGCAAGAACCCTGACCAACCGCCGGCTGACCTCGCCCTTGACGGGTAGATGACGATCCTTCTCGAACGCCTCGATCGCCTTCTTCGTCGCCGGACCAATAGCGCCGGTCGCCGGAACCTTGAAGCCGAGCTTGTTCAGCGCGCGCTGCACGCCTCCGACCGTCTTGACCTCGGATTTCGCCTCGGACTTGGTCTCGCCTTTCGGCGCGCCCTTCGCGCCGCCGGCGAGCAGGCGGCCGATCGCATCGTCCGAAGTGCCCTCGGACGTGGTCTCGCGCGCCGCGAGGACGGTCTTGCGGGGTTTCGCCACGGTAGCCGCCGAAGCTTCATCGGCCTGGACCGCGCGCGCGGCGGGCGGCGCCGGCGTTTCCACCTTCGCCCGAGCGGCGGGCGGGGCGACGGCGTGCCCGAACAGCGGCGCGGGATGGTGTCCCTTCTGCAGCACCAAGGCGTTGACCATGATGCCGAGCGCCATCGTCGCCGCCATGCCGACGGCGGCGAAACGGGCGACGCGGTGCATGTCGAAGCGCCGCCGCTTGGCCGTTGTCTTCTTGCCGGCAGGGGTGCCGGTGCGCGGCTTGCGGGGCGGGTTCTTCCGCGGTTTCGGCTCGTAGCCGAAGTCGTCGTCGAAGTTGGCTGCGGCGTTATGCACTCTGTTTCATCCTCTTGTCGGAGGCCGGTCTCTCGAAGGGGCGGACCGTGTCGACGGCGCTGCGCCGCGGGACGGTCTCGATAGCGGCGCCCGCCGTCGGCGAAGCATGGCGGCAATCAAGCGGCAGGCGCACGGTGACGCTCGTGCCCTTGCCGGGCTCGCTCTCGACGACGATCGTGCCGCCGTGCAGGCCGACGAGGCCACGCACGACCGACAGCCCGAGCCCGGTGCCCTCGTAGGGTCGGCTGAGCGACGTGCCCGCCTGGAAGAAGGGGTTGCCCAGCCGCAACAGGTCGGCTTCGCCGATGCCGATGCCGTTGTCGGAAACGCCGATGCGCAGTCCCGTACCCTCGGGCCGCACGCGCAAAGTCACGCGACCGCCCTCCGGCGAGAACTTCACCGCATTGGACAGAAGGTTGGACAGGATCTGGCGGCAGGCGCGGCGGTCGGCGACGAGCTCTTCGAGGTTGTCGGGCACGTCGCGGATGATCTCGACGCGGCCCTGCTGCGCCTGCAGCCGCACGACGTCGCAGCATTGCTCGAGAAAGGGCGACAACGGAAACGGCTCGGGAATGAGCGCGAAGGTGCCGGACTGGATCTTCGACATGTCGAGGATCGAGTTGACCACCGTCAGCAGGTGCTGGCCCGCCTGGTGGATGATGCCGGCGTATTCACGCTGCTTGTTCGGGTCGGTCGGGCTCATCGTGCGGCTGCCGAGCATCTCGGAGAAGCCGATGATGGCGTTGAGCGGGGTGCGCAGCTCGTGGCTCATGTTGGCGAGGAAATGGTCCTTCGACCGCAACGCCTCCTCCACCGAGCGCTCCGCCGCATTGACCTCGGCCTCGCGACGGCGCGTTTCGGTAACGTCACGCAGGACCGCTACGATTTCGCGGCCGGCGGCGTGGGCGCGCAGCTCGATCGTGAGATGGCGCGGCTCGGCGTAGCCGGCGCTCGCGGCAATGCGAAGCCGCAGCGTGCCCCCCACGGTGCCGCCCTCGTGCACGGCATCGCCGAGCAGCTTGAGGAAGGCCGGGCGGTCGGCGACGTTGACGTGGTCGAAGAAGGCACGGCCCATCAGCTCGTCAGGCGCCGTCTCGGGCAGAACGCCGAGGCCCGCTGAAACCTCGATCAGCGCGCCGCTCAGGTCGAAGACGACGACGGCGTCGCCGAGCGCCGCGACGAGCGCGGCGTCGCGCGCGCCCCGCCCCGCCCGTGCGGGTTCGACGCGCTGCGCGGAGACGAGGCGCCAGGCCATAGG
>CAXTQM010000441.1:0-2285 GCA_964246205.1 uncultured Beijerinckiaceae bacterium
GTGCTTACCAGCGGCTCTACGCGGTCCGCTCAAGCGTCTCAATAAGCAATGTAAGTTGTTGATTTGCCTTGGCAGGAGAGGAGGGACTCGAACCCACAACCTCCGGTTTTGGAGACCGGCGCTCTAACCAAATTGAGCTACACTCCTAGGCGGCGCCTTCTTACAGGCCATCTGTCGCGTTCGGCAAGAGGGCTGCCCGAGTCCGCAGGGTCCAGTTCGACAGCTCAAAGTCGCACAGCGTACCGGCGTTATCGTCGCAGCCGCGCGCGACAGCATCGGCAAAATCGATCTCTTCGATGGCAACTTCTCCGGGGAGATCGCACACGGTAGAAGCCCACGTCAGCAAACGTGATGCCGACATTGTTTCGGGCGCCGGATGCGGAGCCGAAAACCCCTCAATGGAAACGTCAAACGCTCAAACTCTGAAGCTTCGATCTCGCGTCAGCTTGAACACTATTTACCTGACCGAACGGTGATCACACCAGCCGGCTCTGCTCCTTCGCCGCGGCGATGAAGCTGGCGAACAGCGGGTGCGGCTCGAAGGGGCGGGACTTCAGCTCGGGATGGTACTGCACGCCGATGAACCAGGGGTGGTCCTCGTACTCGATCGTCTCGGGCAGAAGACCGTCGGGAGACATGCCGGCGAAGCTGAGGCCATGCTCCTCTAGGCCCTCGCGGTAGCGTGTGTTGACCTCGTAGCGGTGGCGGTGACGCTCGGAAATCTCGGTGTCGCCGTAGATGCCGGCGATGCGCGAGCCCTGCTTCAGCGTCGCCTTGTAGGCGCCGAGCCGCATGGTGCCGCCGAGGTCGCCCTCGGAGCGGCGGATCTCCAGCTCGTTGCCGCGCATCCACTCGGTGAGCAGGCCGATCACCGGTTCCTCCGTTTCGCCGAATTCGGTCGAGTTGGCCTCGGCGATGCCGCCGAGCGAGCGCGCCGCCTCGATCACCGCCATCTGCATGCCGAAGCAGATGCCGAAGTACGGCACGCGGCGCTCGCGTGCGAAGCGCGCCGCCTGGATCTTGCCCTCGGCGCCGCGCTGGCCGAAGCCGCCCGGCACCAGGATGCCGTTGACGTGCTCGAGGTGACGCGCCGGGTCGATGCCTTCGAAGATCTCGCTCTCGATCCAGTCGAGCTTGACCGTGACGCGATTGGCCAGCCCGCCGTGGGTGAGCGCCTCGATAAGCGATTTGTAGGCGTCCTTCATGCCGGTGTACTTGCCGACGATGGCGATGGTCACGTCGCCGTCGGTGTTGCGCAGGCGCTCGGTGACGGCGTTCCAGCGCGTCATGTTGGGCTTGGGCGCAGGCTCGATGCCGAAGGCGGCGAGCACCTCCCGATCGAGCCCGGCGGTGTGGTAGGCCATCGGCACGTCGTAGATCGAGGCGACGTCGCGCGCCTCGATCACGGCCTCGCTCCGCACGTTGCAGAACAGCCCCAGTTTGCGGCGCTCCTCGTCGGGGATCGGGCGGTCGCAGCGGCACAGCAGGATGTCGGGCTGGATGCCGATCGAGCGCAGCTCCTTCACGCTGTGTTGGGTCGGCTTGGTCTTGAGCTCGCCGGCCGACGGGATCCACGGCAACAGGGTCAGGTGGACGTAGATCGCGTGGCCGCGCGGCAGGTCGTTGCCGAGCTGGCGGATCGCCTCGAAGAACGGCAGCCCCTCGATGTCGCCCACGGTGCCGCCGATCTCCACCAGCACGAAATCGTAGGGGCCGTTATCGGAGAGCACGAACTCCTTGATCGCGTTGGTGACATGCGGAATGACCTGCACGGTGGCGCCGAGGTAGTCGCCGCGACGCTCCTTGGCGATGATCTCCTGGTAGATGCGGCCGGTGGTGATGTTGTCGGTCTTGACCGCGGCGCGACCGGTGAAGCGCTCGTAATGGCCGAGGTCGAGATCGGTCTCGGCGCCGTCGTCGGTGACGAAGACCTCCCCGTGCTGATACGGACTCATCGTGCCGGGGTCGATGTTGAGGTAGGGGTCCAGCTTGCGCAGCCGGGTCGTGTAGCCGCGCGCCTGCAGCAACGCCGCCAGGGCCGCCGAAGCGAGCCCCTTGCCGAGCGAAGACACCACGCCGCCGGTGATGAAGATATACCGCGCCATGGGAGCCGAGCCTTAGAGGCTTTCCCCAAGCTTGGGGAGAGCTAAACGCCGGCAAGCCATGCCGTCCACACCTTGCTGCGGTGCGGCAGGCGGCGCGGCCTATCTCGCCTGCGGGCTCGGAGCCGGAGGCGCCGGCGCCGGCGCGGAAGGTGCCGGCACGTCGGGCGCGGTCCGCGCCGG
>CAXTQM010000442.1:0-2278 GCA_964246205.1 uncultured Beijerinckiaceae bacterium
CCTCGCTCGAGGTGGTAGAGGATATCCTCGGCGCGCTGCTCGAGATCACCCAGCTTGATGCCGGCGCGACCCGCGTCGAGCTGACGGTGGTCGATCTCGGCGGCGTGCTCCGGCAGCTCGAGATCGACTTCAAGCCGATGGCGGCGAAACGGGGGCTGACCTTCGCCATCGTGCCGTGCTCGCTCGTCGTGACCTCCGATCGCCGCCTGCTGCGGCGCCTCCTGCAGAACCTCGTCTCCAACGCGCTCAAATATACCGTGAGCGGCGGCGTGCTCGTCGGCGTGCGACGTATCGGGGGCGGGCACGCGCGCCTCGATGTGATCGACACGGGCTGCGGCATTCCGGTCGCCAAGCAGCGGCTCGTCTTCCGCGAATTCGAGCGACTCCGGGTTTCGACCGACGAGACCCCCGGCGCGGGCCTCGGCCTGTCCATCGTCGAGCGCCTCAGTCATGTCCTCGGCCACGAGGTCACGCTGGTCTCCGCCGTCGACAAAGGCAGCCGCTTCTCCGTCACCGTGCCGCGCGCCGCCCGTGAGCTCTTCTGCACCATGCCGTCGGCGCCGCTCGCCTTGCGGCCGCGCTCGCTCGACGGCTTGGTGGTTGCGGCTGTCGAGAACGAGGTACCGGTCCTCAGAGGCATGGAGACCCTGCTGCATGGCTGGGATTGCGTTGTGGCCTGCGGCACGGACTTCGCAGAGGTGCAGGACGCTCTCGACGCCATCGGCCGACCGCCGGACGTTATCGTCGCCGACTACCACATCGGCGACATGGACGGCCTCGACTTGATCGCGGCGCTGCGCCAGCGCCACGGCGCGTTGCCGGCCGTTCTCATCACCGCTGACCGCTCGGCCTATGTCCGCGTCCTGGCCGGCGGGGCGGACGTCCGGGTGCTGATGAAGCCGCTGAAGCCCGCTGCGCTCCGCTCCCTGCTCAGCCAGTGGCATCTGCTCGGGCGCGGCACCGGCTGAAACTGGGGAGAAGACGCGTCCGGCTCTCGTCTCCGACGCCGAGCCGCGCTACCCTGAAGGCATGCCGCTCCACCTGTTGAAGCTCTGCGTCGGCGCCGGGACGATCGCGGAACTCGAAACTCACATCGAAGCGCGCCTCGCGATCCTTCGCGCCGCCGGTGAGCCGACCGAAACCGCGCACACGACCCGCATGGTGCCGACCCGGGCGGCCGAGATCCTCGCCGGCGGCTCGCTGTTCTGGGTGATCCGCGGGCACATCGCCGCGCGGCAGCCGGTGCGCGGCATCCGACCCTTCACCGATGCCGACGGCATTGGGCGCTGTCATCTGTTTCTGGAGCCAGCCGTCGTGCCGGTACTGTCGCGACCCTGCCGGCCCTTCCAGGGCTGGCGCTACCTGCCCGACGCCGATAAGCCGGCCGACCTCGCCGGGCTAGACGGCGGGCCGGCGATGCCCGAGCGGCTGCGCCACGACCTTGCCGAGCTCTGCCTGATCTAAGCCGCGGTCGCGCTTGCACGGGCGGCCCCGCGGGGCGATGGAGAAAGCCCACCCGGACGTTCCATGCTCCCGATCGTCGCGATCGCCATCTTCGCCTTCCTGCTGCTGCGACCGGTCCTTGCCAGAGGGCTGCGGTCGTCGAGATGGCGCAAGGCGACGTTCGACAAGGCCTTGTCGGTCGCGATGGTCATCGCCGCGCTTGTCGTGCTTGTGCACGGCAACGTCTACGCGGCCTTCTGCCTGTTCGGCTTCTCGCTGTGGATGCTCGGTCGAGCCTCGGGCGGCGCGCGCCTCGCCAGCTTTTCGGCTTTCTCCGTGCAGCGTTCTGCGAGCGTCGAGCTGGCCACCGACCGCCGTAGCGGCCGTCGCTTCGCTCGGATGATCGCCGGTCCCAACCAGGGTGCCATGCTCGACGCGCTCGGCCTCCGCAGCTGCCTGACGATCCTGGCGTCGTGCCGCGGCCTCGATCCGCCGGGCGCGCTGCTGCTAGAGGCTTACCTCGACGGCCGATCGCCCGGCTGGCGTACGACAGGAGATGCTGATGGCGACCCGGGGCCGCGCCGCACGCGCGCCACGGGCGGGATGACCGAGGAGCAGGCCTATCAGCTGCTGGGCCTTGGCCGCGGGGCGCCGCGCGATGCCGTCGTGAGCGCGCATCGGACGCTCATGAAGAAGTGGCATCCCGACCAGGGCGGTACGGCCGAGCTTGCCGCGCGGGCCAACGAGGCCAAGGAAGTGCTGCTGCGCCGACATGGCTGAAACTCCGAAACGCGGACGCGACTCTCGAGGGACGATCAGTTCTTCGCGGTGAAGC
>CAXTQM010000443.1:0-2274 GCA_964246205.1 uncultured Beijerinckiaceae bacterium
TGGTGCGGATCGGTGAGGCTTTCGAGCGCCGGCGCGTCCATCGCGTCGGCGATGGCCGTCGGCAGCGTGCCGCCCTGGACGAGGCTGTAGCCGAGCCCGCCCAGCACCAGCGAGCGCAGCCGATCCGGGGCGCGGTGCTGGAGAAAGGCGCCGATCCGCGCGCCCATCGAGTAGCCCATCACGTCGATGCGGCCGAGGCCGAGCCGATCCATGACGGCCATGGCCTCGGTGGCGAGCACGTCGACCGTGTAGTCGCGCGGATCGTAAAGCTTGGTGCTGCGGCCGTGGCCCCTCACGTCGTAGAGAATCGTGCGGCGGCCGGCGGCGGTTAGCGCTTTGGCCCAGAGCGGCAGTACCCAGTTCACGGCGTGGCTCGAGGCAAAGCCGTGGATCAGCAGGATGGGCTCGTCGCGGTCGGCGACACCCGCCGGCACCGGCTCGGTCAGGGTGAAGAGCGTGACGCGGGGCGCGGTCTCGATCATCTGCATGGCGGTGCCGGGTTAGCCCGACGGCGCCACGGCGGCAAACGTGGGATGTCTTAGCCAGGTCGCGCGCCATGTTTGCGCCATGGACCGGAGACGATACATGCGACCCATGCTGACGACTGCCCTCATCGTTGCCGCCCTCGCGCCCGCGTTGGCCCATGCCGACCAGCTCGACGACGCAAAGGCCAAAGCCCGCCTGGTGGTGGTGCTCTCGGATTCGCGCAATGATCTTCGCGTCGCCAAACAGATCCAAGCGCTCGACGGCTTCAGGCCGGAACTGACCGACCGCCACATCCAGGTGCTTCAGGAGCCGTGGGCAGACGGTCCGCTTCGCAAGAAGCTAGGCGTCGAGAAGAAGGGCTTCGCGGTGGTGCTCGTCGGCAAGGATGGAACGGTGAAGCAGATCTGGCACGACCCCGTCGATCCCAGGACAATCTTCACGATCATCGACTTGATGCCAATGCGGCAGAAGGAGATGAACGGCTGACGCTCGTGTAGGAGCCGTCGACAACTCCTAGTCGGCGCCCTTTGCGGTCCCGCCTGGTAGGCCTTGAAGCCGTGGCCCTCGAGAACCTGATGGCGGGCGGCAAAGTCATGAAGGCGAGCCAGGCCTTGGCCGCGTCGGGATGAGCAGCGTCCCTGACCATGGCGCCGCCGTAGACCGCGGTGGCGTTGTCCTTGGCCGCAGCTTCGCACCGCGGTTCGACATCGGCGCATGTCACACCGCCAAGCGGTGTCATCAATTACAGCGTTTTATGAAACGCGAAACGCCTTTGATTTCAATTGACGAGGCTAGAAGAGATGCTAATTTCCCCTGCGGAAATGGTCTCTCATCGACCGCCTCGAGGCTGATGGCGCTTGCCGATCGGCTCGCGCTGTCTTGCTAGATCGCATCGCTTCGTCAGGAAAACGCCAGACGGCCCTGCTTTGATCGAAGTCCACAGCCGAGAACGGCATCGTTCTCAAAGGGTTTTGCCTAGGTCTGCTTGTCGACAGCCGGAAGGTCTCGCCTTGACGCTTGATCAGCTACGCATTTTCGTCTCCGTCGCCGAGCGCGAGCATATGACCCAGGCCGCCGAAGCTTTGAACGTCGCGCAATCGGCGGTGAGCACTGTGATCGCCAAGCTCGAAGGCGACCTCAAAATCAGGTTGTTCGAGAGGGCAGGGCGCAACGTCCGGCTGACGGCGGCCGGACAGGCTTTCCGCGGCCAAGCACGCGAGCTGCTAGAGCACGCCGACGATCTCCGACGTTGGGTCGGAGAGTACAAAGACGCGGCGCGCCAGCAAGACTCGAGCTGCCAGGCCATTCGCAGGCTGGTCGGCTGATCGACGCCGCAGTCGGTACGAGCGGCTGATGCTAGGGCGCGGAAGAGATCGCCCGTTCGCCAGCCGGACCACCTTCGACGGCTACATGCCAAGGCCGAGCGCGCCGCCGCTTTTCAGGTTGCGATAGCGGGCCAACGCCTGGAGCGGGAAGAATTTCGGGTAGCCGTCGTAGCGCAGGTAAAAGACGCGCGGGAAACCTGTGGCGGTGTGTCTGTCCTCCGGCCAGAAGCCGTCGGCGCCCTGCGTCGCTTCGAGATAGGCGACGCCACGGCGGACCGGCTCGCTGCGCAATTCGCCGACGGCCATCAGGCCCATGATCGCCCAGGCGGTCTGCGAGGCGGTGCTCGCCGCGGGCTTCAGCGCGCGATAGTCGCGAGCGTAGCCGGCATCATCCTCGCCCCAGCCGCCGTCGGGGTTCTGCACCGAGCCGAGCCAGCCGACAGCGCGGCGGATCGCGGGATGG
>CAXTQM010000444.1:0-2264 GCA_964246205.1 uncultured Beijerinckiaceae bacterium
GCCCGCGCGGCGAGGCGCTCGGCGAGGCCGTTCGCCTGCGTCAGGCAGGCATCGACCACGAGGCCGCAGCGGTTCTCCATCAGGGCATGACCGAGGAAGGCGAGCCTGGCCTCCGTGCCCGCGCCCTTGCGGTAGAGCTTGGCCTTGGGATCGGTGGTCGAGGCGCGCGTCGCGTTGGTGCGCGTGTCGCCGTGGAAGTCCGCCTCGGCGTTGCGCCCGCCCGAGGGTGGCGGCTCGTCGCCGGATCCTTGGCCGGGCCCTTGGCCGGGTTCGATCGGCTTGACGCTCTTCATCGACGACCAGGCCTGGATCATCGTGCCGTCGACGCTGAAGTGATCGGAGGACAGCAGCCGCTTCACTCGAGGCCGCGCCATCAGCGTGGCCAGAAAGCGTGCTGCCACGTTCCCCTCGAGCAGGCGACCCCTATTCTTGGAGAAGGTCGAGGCATCCCACACCGGCTCGTCGGCGCCGAGACCGACGAACCAGCGAAACAGCAGGTCGAACTCCATCCGCTCCATCAGCTGGCGCTCGGAGCGCACCGAGTAGAACGCCTGCAGCAGCATGGCGCGCAGCAGCATCTGCGGCGCGATCGAGGGTCGCCCGATGCCGGAGTACAGCGCCGCCAGCTCCCGCTCCATCGCCGCCAGCGTCTCGTCCGTCAGAGCCCGGATGGCGCGCAGAGGATGGTCCGGCCGCAGCCGCCCCTCGATGCCCACGTAGCTGAACAGCGACCCCGTCCGCTCGTCCGATCCGCGCAAAGCAGCCTCCTCGACAAGGAGACTGAGTCACGATCCGTCAGCGGCGGCGAGTGGCCTTTTTCAGCAGCCTGTTAGACCCCGGGATCGAACATCTAGGCAGCGTGCGGCGGTCTCGCCCGTCTCGCAAGCGACCTCCCCGATCTTGACGGCTTTCGTCGGTCTCGAGCTGCGGAGACGATCAGGGTGGACAAATCTGTTCGACCTCAGTCGCTCGCGCGAATATTGTATGACGCTCGCCGGCAAGGATGAATACGCGGCGTGGTCATGCGATGCATGGGGCGAACTCAGGAAATCAAAGGGGTTTCGCGGCTGGATGGCGCAGGCGATCCACACCCGCGAGGATCTCTCGACGCAAGTGGTGCGCGGCTGGCTGCGCTAATCCCGTACGCGCCACTCGCCGGCTTGTCGCCATCGACCTCCGGCAGTCGCGAGATGCCGTGGCGCTGCAGGCAGCGGTGCAGCGACGATCGGGTGAGATGCGGGAAGGTCGCCTGCAGCGCGTAGAGGCAGTCGTCGAGCGGCAACAAGTGTGCCGGCGGAAGGCGACAACGATCGCCTTGTCCTCCAACGAGAGGCTCGTCGATCGCGGTTCGCGAGGGCCGGCCGAGCGGTCACCGACCTTGTCGCGCGCCTTCCATTTGGCCACCGTCTCCGGGTTGATCCCGTAGCGCTTGGCGAGCGTGATCGTCCCGATTTCACGCGATTTGACCCCTGGTGCCACGGCAGGCGGCAGCCTTCATCAATCGCCGATGACGCGCCGAGCCGCCGGCCGCTCGGGCCTGCGGAGGCGAGCCGGACCACTCACGATGCACTTGCCGCCGAGCCCTACTCGGCTAGGGCCGAAGCTATGGCGCGCGGACTGGCCACCCCAGGTGTGGACCCCGGTGGCGCTGCAGCCGAAGCCGAAAGCGGCGCAATTCTTCCGCGAGCTGTTCGTGTGCGAGCCGGATACCGGCCTGCTGTTCTCCAAGCGCCTTCGTGACGAGCGCAGCGGTCGAGGTCGAGCAGAAGACGAAGGGCGCGGCTTTCAGCTAGGTCATGAACTTATAAAGCTTTCCGATTGCGTCGCGTAGTGATTCAAGGTGCCGAGGAGGCATCTTGATGACCCAGCGCCGGTACGAACTCAGCGATTTCGAGTGGTCCATCATTCAGCCGCTCCTTCCCAACAAGCCGCGCGGCGTGCCGCGTGCCGACGACCGCAAGGTGCTGAACGGCATTTTCTGGCGGCTGCGCACCGGCTCGCCCTTGGCCGACATTCCCGAGCGCTACGGTCTGGCGACGACCTGCGCCATCCGCTTTCGACGCTGGGCGGCGATTGGCGTCTGGGACCGCGTCTTTGCGGCGGTGTCGAAGGCCTACGACGGCGACCTGCAGATGATCGACTCCTCGTCGATCCGGTCCACCAGCACGGCGCAAAGGTCAAAAGAAGGTCCGTGCGCCACGCCTTCGCCGAGGGCCAAGCGCACGATGGTGCCAGCGCCGCCAACATGATGGACGGCCTACGTG
>CAXTQM010000445.1:0-2251 GCA_964246205.1 uncultured Beijerinckiaceae bacterium
CGGCGCGGGCGTCCTCGTCGCGGAAGCACGGCGCGATCTGGAAGTAGCGGTCGAAACCCGCCACCATGAGCAACTGCTTGAACTGCTGCGGTGCCTGCGGCAGCGCGTAGAACTTGCCGGGATGCACGCGCGAGGGCACAAGGTAGTCGCGCGCGCCCTCCGGCGAGGAGGCCGTAAGGATGGGCGTCTGGAACTCGAAGAAGCCCTGCCCCTTCATCCGCGAGCGCATCGAGTCGATGACGCGACCGCGCAGCATGATATTGGCGTGCAGCTTGTCCCGGCGCAGGTCGAGGAAACGGAACTTCAGGCGGATGTCCTCGGGGTAGTTCTGCGCGCCGGCGACCGGCAGCGGCAGTTCGGCAGCCGGGCCCAGCACCTCGATTGCCGTCACGTAGACCTCGACCTTGCCGGTCGCCATCTCGTCGTTGCCGGTGCCGGCCGGGCGGATGCGAACCTTGCCATCGACGCGCACGACCCATTCTGAGCGCAGCGTCTCGGCCAGATTGAAGGCCTCCTTCGAGTCCGGATCGACCACGCACTGCGTGATCCCGTAATGATCGCGGAGGTCGACGAAAAGCACGCCGCCGTGGTCGCGGATGCGGTGGCACCAGCCGGCAAGCCGCGTCTCCTGCCCCGCGTCGCCTTCACGCAATTGGCCACAGGTGTGCGAACGGTAGCGGTGCATGATCCGGCGTGTCTCGGGTTCGGGCGCGACCCGCGGGTCGAGGGGCGGCGAAAGCGGCGGGACAACCGCACGCGTTACCGCGCAAGTCAAGGATGCCCGCGAGCGGAGCCGTGACGCCAGCCCGTGCCCTGGTGACCTCTCCGGGACTCGAACCCGGACGCCCTGAGGCTCGGCATTTTAAGTGCCGTGCGTCTACCGATTTCGCCAAGAGGTCGCAGCTTGAGCTTTCCCACCTGGCGCGATGCTTGGCAACGGCTTGTCCCAAGCTCAAGCCCGACTAGAAGCGCTTTGCCCAGCCAACGATAGTGTCGCCGGCCGACGCGAACGGCCGCTTCACCATGTCGGGCAGGTGGTTCAGCGGATTGAGGCGCTCCATCAGGCTGGCCTCGCGCAGTGCGGGGGTAGCGGGACGGCGAACCGCGGCGCCAGGCGCCGCTGCGGGCTTGGCGGGCGGGCAGGCAGGCCCGTCGCAGAGGCGCGGCTTGACCGCAGCCGCCGTGGTGGAGGACGCGATGCGCGGCGGCACCGGCAGCGTCATCGCCGCCTTGGGCACGGTTAGCGCCGCGGAGCTCAGCGGCTCGCCCAGGTTCGGCTTGGCGGCGGGCGACAGCTCCGCGAGCTGCCCGGCCCATCCGCCGGCTGCGGTCAGCTCGGCCGTCGCGAAGGCCGTGTCGGTCGCCGGCCGGCTGTGCACGGAATAGCCGATCGCCAGCGTCAGCGCGGTCGCGCCGGCCAGCAGCACCAGCGTGTCGCGACTGGCCTTGAGGACGACCGGGCGGCGGGGCGGGACGGCGCTCATGAGGACGATTCGCTCGACGAAACAAAGCCGATGGTGAGAGAGCAGCAGTGGCGGCGGTTTGCGTCAGGACGGGGGCGGCCCGGCGTCTCCGCCCGCGTTCACCGTTGCGGTGCCATATCCGCCACACCGCCGTGTGCGGCCGACCAATCCAGCGGCGCGTCTAGGAAGGCTTCGACGCGTGCCAGCGTCTCGACGGGAAAATAGCAGCCGACTTTGGCCACTGCGAGGATGTCGCGCCAGGTCACAAGGTAGTGCAGGTCGACGTGAAGGCCTTTCATCGTAGCGCGAGCCTTGGGAAAGATATCGTAGAAGAAGAACACGAAAGTGGCGTCGCAGCGCTGGCCTGCGGTGCGGAGCGCCTCAATGAAGCCGACCTTGCTGCCGGCATCGGTGGCGAGATCTTCCACCAGCAGCGCTCGTGCGCCGTCGACAACCTCGCCCTCGATCTGCGCGTTGCGGCCGAAGCCCTTGGGTTTCTTGCGAATATATTGCATCGGCAGCGCGAAGCGATCGGAGATCCAAGCGGCGAAGGGGATGCCGGCGGTTTCGCCGCCCGCTATCACGTCGAGACTGGCGTAACCGATCTCGCGCTCGATCGTCTCGACAGCGAAGTCGATCAAACGGGTGCGGATGCGCGGGTAGGCGATGATCTTGCGCATGTCCGTGTAGACAGGGCTCTTCATGCCCGATGTGAAGGTGAAAGGCTCGTCCACCATGAAGAGGATGGCCTTCGCCTCGATCAGCATGCGCGCCGTCTCGATGGCGAT
>CAXTQM010000446.1:0-2225 GCA_964246205.1 uncultured Beijerinckiaceae bacterium
CCGGCGAAGGTCGTGCTCTTGGGCTTGATCAGCGCGGCATAGTGGTCCTTCACCATGCCGAAGAACTTGGCGGGATCGGGGAACTGGCTGCGGATGCCGGGTGCCGCGAACTCCTCCGCCGCCGCACCGTCGCCGCGACCGAGCGCTTCCAACTGCTTGGTAACCACGCCCTGGAGCGCCGCCTTGGTGCCGGCATCAAACTCTTGGGCGCTCAGGCTCGTACCCAACAGCGCGGTTGCGAGCGCCGCAGCCGCGATCGTCATCCCAGTTCGTGGACCCGCCATGTCGCAAACTCCGCCTTGATACTAACCTAAGGCGGGAGGGCTGCGCTGACGAGAGGTGGCTGCGCCGCAGGTCTCGTGCGACGAGCGCACGCAAGCCGCCACTTGAACCGACCCATCAACGCGTTCTTCAGATGACCCGCTGCCGAACGGCTAGCGCAACGAGTTCAGCGGCGCCCGCGGAAGAAATCCTTGATGTCGCCCAGCGCGTTGCGCAGCCCGCCCTTGGCTTTGTCGACGCGTCCCGCGGCTTGCAGGCGCGTGTTGCCTGTGGCCTCGCCGAAAGTCTGCTTTACCGCACCCTTGGCCTTGTAGGCTGCGCCCTTCACGTGCTCCTTGTCCATGACCTGCTCCCTTTCGGCACCGATCCATCTACAATTGGCGCGAAGGTTAAGCGTCGGCGACCGCCGCCCGCAAGCCTGGGGCAAGCCGCCCTTTGCACAGGGGCGCGCGGCATCCTACATTGCTGCTGATCGATCGGCCGCCCCGCCGACTCGAGCGCCCGAGCAGAGAGACCGACAATGCACGATCGCTTCCCGATCGAGACCCGAGGCCAGTACCTAATCCCGCAGGTCATCGAGAACACCACCCGGGGCGAGCGCGGGTTCGACATCTACTCGCGCCTCCTGCGCGAGCATATCATCTTCCTGACCGGGCCGGTCGAGGACCACATGGCCTCGGTCATCATCGCCCAGCTGCTTTTCTTGGAGGCCGAGAACCCCAAGAAGGATATCGAGATGTACATCAACTCGCCGGGCGGCGTCGTCACGGCGGGGTTGGCGATCTACGACACCATGCAGTTCATCAAGCCTCGCATCCGCACGCTCTGCGTCGGCCAGGCGGCCTCCATGGGTTCGTTGCTGCTCTGCGCCGGCGAGCCGACCATGCGCGCGGCGCTGCCCCACGCCCGCATCATGGTGCACCAGCCCTCGGGCGGGTTCCAGGGCCAGGCCTCCGACATCCTCCGGCATGCCGAGGACATCATGAAGGTCAAGAAGCGGCTCAACGAGATCTACGTGAAGCACTGCGGCCGCACCTACGACGAGATCGAGCGCACGCTCGACCGCGATCACTTCATGTCGTCGGAAGAGGCGAAAGATTTCGGGATCGTCGATACGGTGATCGAGAAGCGTCCCGACGAGAAGCCCGAGGTCAAGAGCTTGACCTGAGGGCGGCCGGGCCGAAGATTGCGCCTCCGGAAAGCGCTCGTTAAGGTCCGATTAACCGATTTGCCGCGACAGTCCCAGCGTACCGTCTTTCTGTAGCATCGATGTGACGCGGGCTGGCGTGGTGGACGAAGAAGGGCTTCTGGCGCCGCCTTTTGAATGAGACCTCTGTCGGGTTTTGTGAACAAGCGGGGCCGCCTTGGAAACAAGGGGAGGCAGAGAGCGGACGACGGTTGCGCGTGCAGCGCCCTCATCCGCCTGGCCCGGCAAGTTTGCGTTGGCCGGAGCCTTCAGATCATATCGGCCGGCCGGCATGCACGCGGCGGAGGCCTGGAGATAAAGCGATGACCAAGGTCGGCGGCAGCGACTCGAAGAACACGCTCTACTGCTCGTTCTGCGGCAAGAGCCAGCACGAGGTGCGCAAGCTCATCGCTGGGCCGACGGTGTTCATCTGCGACGAATGCGTCGAGCTGTGCATGGACATCATCCGCGAGGAGAACAAGTCGGCGCTGGTCAAGAACCGCGACGGCATCCCTACGCCCAAGGAGATCTGCAAGGTTCTCGACGACTACGTGATCGGCCAGTTCCAGGCCAAGCGCGTTCTCTCGGTTGCCGTGCACAACCATTACAAGCGGCTGAACCACGCCACCAAGCACAGCGACGTCGAACTGGCGAAGTCGAACATCCTGCTGATCGGGCCGACCGGCTCGGGCAAGACGCTGCTGGCGCAGACGCTGGCGCGCATCCTCGACGTGCCGTTCACCATGGCCGACGCCAC
>CAXTQM010000447.1:0-1075 GCA_964246205.1 uncultured Beijerinckiaceae bacterium
CGATCATGCGGGGCCGATCACGCCGCGCCACGAGCGCCGTCAGCTCGCGGACGACACACGGTCGGTTCGACCCGGACCCGCCGGGTATTCCTTGGAGCCTCAGAGGCCCCGTCGCCTGACGCCGGCATCGAAGGCCGTGCCGCAGGCGGCGCTTAGGGCGGCCCTGTTCGCCTTCATGCATTCGAGCAGCCTCGCCTCGTCGGGGTAGGTGCCCGAGCAGAGCCGCGTGGCGTCCTGCGTGCACGCCGCCCTCTCCGCCGGCGTGATCCGCAGCGGGTCGGCGGGCGAGGCGATTGCGGTGGCGGTGGCGGCGACGAGGAGCAGCGCGGCGAACATCGCGATCAGAGCGTCCGGCGTCCGACGACCGCATGGTAAATCAGCAGCACGACGACCGCGCCGACGACGGCGACAAACAGGCTGTAGAGGTTGAAGCCGGTTACTGGGGCCGCGCCGAAGAGCGTGAACAGGTAGCCGCCGACAACCGCGCCGATGATGCCGAGCACAATGTCGATGATGACGCCGTTGCCGCTGCTCTCGACGATACGGCTGGCGATGAAGCCGGCGATGAGGCCCAAGACGAGCCAGACGAGAATGGACATGATGGATCCCGTGGATGGTGGAAGGAGAAGCGGACGCCGGTGGGCGCCCGCTTCGTGTTCTTCAGATCGCGCGTTCGCGAAGCCGCGTGTCGGTCCCGGTAACGAGCAGTGCGCGGCGTTGCACCGCCAGCGCGCCGCCGATGGCGGCCGCGATCAGGCCGAGGAGGAGCACGGCGAAGCCGCCGAAGGCTGCCTTCGAGGCGTCGCCGGCCGTGGCGTCGGCGGCGTCCTTAGCCTTCTGCTTGGTCTGATCCATCGTCTGCTGGATCTTGGCCTGAGCGTCGTCGAACTTCTTGGTCGCGTCCTCCCGGCTCATCTTCGTCTGGGCCGCGGTGATGTCGATGATGCGGGCCTTGGCGGCCGGCGCGTCCGCGCCGCCCTGCTCGTAGGTGACGAGGTTGGACGCGACCTCCGTTTGGGCCTGCTGGGGCGTCAGGTTCGCGGCGTTCGTGGTGCCCGCTGGCTGTAGGTAGGCA
>CAXTQM010000447.1:1085-2225 GCA_964246205.1 uncultured Beijerinckiaceae bacterium
ATGGGCCTGCTGCTGCACCATGTCCGGGGAGATGCCGGCCGCCTGTGCGAGCGGCTTGGCGGCGCTGCTGATGCCGCTGCCGGCGGCCGAGGTGGCGCTGCCGAGCGCGGAGAAGCCGCCGCCGACGATGCTGCCGACCGCGGAGGACAGCAGGTAGATCGTCAGCAGGGTAGACATGCCCCAGGTCACAAGCCCGTGCAGGATGCCGTCGAAGCGGGTCGAGATGCCCGCCATCCACGCCGACGCATAGCCGCCGACGAAAAGCGCGATGCAGCTGCTGATGACCCACCACAAGCCGGCACCGATGCCGAGGCCCGAGGCCGAAGGCGTCGTGCCCGCGTTGACGTTCACCGTGCCGAGACCGATGCCCGCTCCGAGGAGGCTCAGCAGCAGCTGGACGGCGACCGCGATGATGACGCCGCCGAAGAGCGCGCCCCAGGCGATGCGTTTGTGGATGTGGTGCCCATCGCTCAGCACCGTGGTGGTCTCGGGCACGCCCCCGGCCGTCCTCGCGTCATACGTCGTCAAGTCAGTCTCTCCATAGAAAAGTGAGGGGTGCCCTTGGGCACCCCGTCGGTAAGCCGGCGATCAGATCTTGCGATCGACAGGGGTGGCGCGGGTTGTCTCGAGACGCTCCGTCTCAAGGCGCTCGGTTCCGACGCGCTCCGTGGTCGGCACCTGCTCGACCTCGACGTCGTCCTTGCGCAGCGTGTCGCGCACGGTCTCGACGCGATCGCTGCTTTCCTTGTGCAGGCCGATCTCCTCGACGACGCGTGCCGTCTTCGACACGACGGCCTCCTCGTTCATCTCGGTCATCGAGATGGTCTTGTCGGTGAAGTCGGCGTTGGCGAGCACGCGTCCGTCGGTCACCGGACGACGGTCGAGCACGACGCGTTCATTGTGCAGGGTGACGTTCTCCTCTACCGGCTTCTCGACCGTGTAGCGGCGGATGCGGGTGGTACCGCCGCGCACTGCGCGCTTGCCGACGTTGAGGAACTCCTCCGCGAGTTGAATCGTGTCGCTCTTGGCGCCTTCAGCCAATCCAACGGCCTCGGTCCCGGCGCGCGTGGCACCGACGCCCGTGGCGCCCGTTGCGGGTCGAGCGGTCAGCCCGCTCGCTCCGATGGCACCAGCCTCGGT
>CAXTQM010000448.1:0-2223 GCA_964246205.1 uncultured Beijerinckiaceae bacterium
GCTGCGCCTGATCAAGGAAAAGCTGCAACAGCTCGCCTTCCAGCGCGACGTCGCGCTGCGTCGCCAACGGGTCGGAGCCGACGGCCAGCTCCACCGCCTGCAGCCGCTTGACCTCGTCGCGCAGGCGGGCGGCCTCCTCGAACTCGAGGTTGGCGGCGGCCTCGCGCATGCGCTTCTCGAGGTCGGCGAGGGTGGCCTTGAAGTTGTGGCCCATGCCGGGCGTGCCGGCGACGAGGCCGGCGTCGACGGTGACGTGATCGGCCTCGTAGACGGAGCCAAGGATGTCCTGGATGCCGCGCTTGATGGTCATCGGCGTGATGCCGTGCTCGAGGTTATAGGCCTCCTGCTTCTCGCGGCGGCGCGCCGTCTCGGCCATGGCGCGCTCCATCGAGCCGGTGATCTGGTCGGCGTAGAGCACGACCTTGCCGTCGACGTTGCGCGCGGCGCGGCCGATGGTCTGCACCAGCGAGGTCTCGGAGCGCAGGAAGCCCTCCTTGTCGGCGTCGAGGATGGCGACGAAGCCGCACTCGGGAATGTCGAGGCCTTCGCGCAGAAGGTTGATGCCGATGAGGGCGTCGAAGGCGCCCAGGCGCAGGTCGCGGATGATCTCGATGCGCTCGATCGTGTCGATGTCGCTGTGCATGTAGCGCACGCGCACGCCGGCCTCGTGGAGGTATTCGGTGAGGTCCTCGGCCATGCGCTTGGTGAGCACGGTGACGAGGCTGCGGTAGCCGGCGAGGCTGACCTGCTTGACCTCGTCGAGGAGGTCGTCGACCTGGGAGCGGGCGGGGCGCACCTCGACCGGCGGGTCGATGAGGCCGGTGGGGCGGATGACCTGCTCGACGAAGACGCCGCCGGTGCGGTCCATCTCCCAGGTGCCGGGCGTGGCCGAGACGTGCACCGTCTGCGGGCGCATGGCCTCCCATTCCTCGAAGCGCAGCGGCCGGTTGTCCATGCAGGAGGGCAGGCGGAAGCCGTATTCAGCGAGCGTCGCCTTGCGGCGGAAGTCGCCGCGGTACATGCCGCCGATCTGCGGCACGGTGACGTGGGATTCGTCGGCGAAGACCAGCGCGTTGTCGGGGAGGTACTCGAAGAGGGTCGGCGGCGGCTCGCCCGGCTTGCGACCGGTGAGGTAGCGCGAATAGTTCTCGATGCCGGCGCAGGAGCCGGTGGCCTCCAGCATCTCCAGGTCGAACAGGGTGCGCTGCTCCAGCCGCTGCGCCTCGAGCAGGCGGCCGGCGGCGTAGAGCGCGTCGAGCCGCTGCTTGAGCTCGCCCTTGATGCCCTTGATGGACTGCAGGAGGGTGGGGCGCGGCGTGACGTAATGCGAGTTGGCGTAGAGCTTCACGAACTCGAGGTCGTGGGACTTCTTGCCGGTGAGCGGATCGAACTCGGTGATGCTCTCGACCTCGTCGCCGAAGAAGCACAGGCGCCAGGCGCGGTCTTCGTAATGGGCGGGGAAGACGTCGACGGTGTCGCCCTTGACGCGGAACACGCCGCGGGAAAAGTCTCCGGCGGAGCGCTTGTACTGCAGGGCGACGAGGTCGGCGATGAGCTGGCGCTGGGTGATGGTCTCGCCCTGCGTCACGGTGAAGGTCATCGCCGTGTAGGTCTCGACCGAGCCGATGCCGTAGATGCAGGAGACGGAGGCGACGATGATGACGTCGTCGCGCTCGAGCAGGGCGCGGGTGGCGGAGTGGCGCATCCGGTCGATCTGCTCGTTGATGGAGCTTTCCTTCTCGACGTAGGTGTCGGTGCGCGGCACGTAGGCCTCGGGCTGGTAGTAATCGTAGTACGAAACGAAGTATTCCACGGCGTTGTTGGGGAAGAAGCTCTTGAACTCGCCGTAGAGCTGCGCCGCCAGCGTCTTGTTGGGGGCGAGGATGAGGGCCGGGCGCTGGGTCTCGGAGATGACCTGGGCCATGGTGAAGGTCTTGCCGGAGCCGGTGACGCCGAGCAGCACCTGGTCGCGCTCGTGGGCCTGCACGCCCTTGACCAACTCGACGATGGCGGCGGGCTGGTCGCCCTTGGGCTCGAACTCGGAGACGAGGTCGAAATGGATGCCGCCCTCGGACTTGTCAGGCCGCGCCGGGCGATGCGGCTGCCAGGCGACGCCGGTCTTGATGTTGGGGTCGCCGGCGACGAGCAGCGCCTGCAGGCTCTCCGCCGTGGCGGCGGCGCCGGACATGCCGTGGGGGTGGACCGGCTCGGGCAGGGCGGGCT
>CAXTQM010000449.1:0-2222 GCA_964246205.1 uncultured Beijerinckiaceae bacterium
CTCCCGCACCATCGCGTCCTCGCTCGCCGCGTGCCGCCGCACCGCCGCAAGCAGCGCGGGATCGGCGGAGTTGCCGGCGGCGGTCAGCACGTTGCGGAGGAAGCGCGGCCAGCCCAGCCGCCTGACAGGGCTCGTCGCGAACAGCGCGCGGAAGCCGGGCTCGTCGAGCGCCAGCCAGTTGGCGAGGCGCGGCGCGGCGAGGTCGGGTCGCGCCTGCAGCTTGGCTTCCGATGCCTCCCGCGCCCACTTGTTCCAGGGACAGACGGCGAGGCAATCGTCGCAGCCGTAGACGCGATTGCCGATGGCGCGGCGGAATTTTACCGGGATCGGGCCTTCGTGCTCGATGGTTAGGTAGGAGATGCAGCGGCGCGGATCGAGCCGGTAGGGCGCCGGAAAGGCCTGCGTCGGGCAGATGTCGAGGCAGGCGCGGCAGCTGCCGCAATGGTCGGCCTCGGGCGGGTCCGGCTCCAGCGCCAGCGTCGTGAAGATCGAGCCAAGGAACAGCCAGGAGCCGTATTCGCGCGACACCAGGTTGGTGTGCTTGCCCTGCCAGCCGAGCCCGGCGGCCTCGGCCAGCGGCTTTTCCATGACCGGCGCGGTGTCGACGAAGACCTTCGAGGTCGAGGCCAGGCCCTGCCGCCGGCCCAGCGACTCCATGCCCTGGGCGACCTCCTTGAGCCGGCCTTTCAGCACGTCGTGGTAGTCGCGGCCCCGCGCGTAGACCGAGACGTTGGCGGCGCCGCGGTCGGCGAGGTTCCCCATCGGGTCGCTCGCCGGCCCGTAGTTCATGGCCAGCATGACGATGGCGCGCACGTCGGGCCACAGCACGCGCGGGTCGGCGCGCCGCGGCTCCGTCTCGGCGAGCCAGGCCATGGTGCCGGCGCAGCCCGCCTCGAGGAACGCCCGCAACCGCTCCGGCGCCTGCGGGATGGCGTCTGGCGCGGCGACGCTGACGACGTCGAAGCCCAGCGCCCGGGCGCGCGCGACGATGGCGGCTTTCAGCTCCGATCCTCCGCGCCGCGCGGTGGAGGCCGCCTCAGAAATCCAGGTCCGCGTAGGCGTCGGCCGGCGTGATGCCCGGCACGCGGTCGGCGAGCAGCGCGCGAAAGCCGGGGCGCGACTTCACCCGCGCGTACCAGCCCTTCGCCGCCTCGTCCTCGTTCCATGGCACGTCGCCGAGAAAGTCCACGCAGGAGAGATGCGCCGCTGCGGCGAGATCGGCATACGAGAAGTCCCGCCCAGCCAGCCAGTTGCGCCGCGAGGCCAGCCAGCCGATGTAGCGCAGGTGGTGGCGGATGTTGCCGCGCGCCGCCCGCACCAGCTCCATCGCCGGCGCGCCGCCGCCCTGGTCGGCGCTCATGTAGCGCTTGTAGACCTTCTCCGTCACCAGCCAGCCCGACACCTCGGCGAAGAACTTGGCGTTGAACCAGTCGAGCAGCCGGCGCACCTCGATGCGCTCCAGCGGCGCCTCCGGCAGCAGGCGGCGGTCGCCCAGCGTGTGGCCACGGGTCTCGTCGAGGAACTCGGCGATCGGCCCCGCGCCTGGCACCACGGCGCCGGCGGCCTCGACCAGCACCGGCAGCGTGTTGGCGGGATTGAGCAGCAGGAACTCGTGCCGCCGCTCGAAGGTCCTCTCCTCGTAGAGATCCGGCTCGATGCCGTATTCGGCGAGGCTCAGCCGCACGAAGCGCGAGTTGGGGTCGAGCGGGTGGTGGTAGAGCTTGACCATGAGTACGGCGCGAATCCGCCTGTGCCTGGGAAGGGCGGCAAGGCCTATACGGAGCCGGGCGGCAAGGCTAGCCGCCATGCTCTCCGGCGCCGCCCCCAAGGGGCGGGGGACACACCCCCTCGCGAGTGGCCATTGGCTTCTTGCGGCGCGGATGCGGCGCGGGCACCTCATGACGACGATTGCGGATCTGCGCCACCCTGGTAGAATAGCCGAAGAGGCGGCGCGTTCCAAGGCGGCTCCGCTTCGTGGCGACGAACCCCTACAGCGCCAGCCCGCCACCGACCTGCAGCGTCTCGCCGGTGATCCAGCGGCCGTCGTCGGACACGACGAAGGCGACGCTGTCGGCGATGTCCGCCGGCTGCCCGACCCGCCCGAGCGGCGTGCGCGACACGAGGTGCTCGGTGACCGACGCTTCCAGGCCCAAATCGACCACGCCCTCGGTGGCGGTGATGCCCGGCGCCACGCCGACGACCCTGATCTTGCGCGCGCCCAG
>CAXTQM010000450.1:0-2221 GCA_964246205.1 uncultured Beijerinckiaceae bacterium
GCACGGGGATGCGGATGGTGCGGGCCTGGTCGGCGATCGAGCGGGTGATCGCCTGCCGGATCCACCAAGTCGCGTAGGTCGAGAACTTGTAGCCGCGCCGGTACTCGAACTTGTCCACCGCCTTCATCAGGCCGATGTTGCCCTCCTGGATCAGGTCCAGGAACTGCAGGCCGCGGTTGGTGTATTTCTTGGCGATCGAGATCACGAGGCGGAGGTTGGCCTCGACCATCTCCTTCTTGGCCTGCCGCGCCTCGCGCTCGCCCTTCTGCACCATGTGGACGATCTTGCGGAATTCCTGGATCTCCAGGCCCGTCTCGGTCGCAAGATTGTGGATCTCGCCGCGGATGTCCTTCACCGCGTCGATCGACTTACCGATCAGCTCCTTCCAGCCGCGATTACCAAGCTTAGATACGCGCAGCACCCACTTCGGGTCGAGCTCGGAGTTCTGGTAGGTCTTGAGGAAGTCTTCGCGCGCGACGCCGTAGCTCTCGGCCAAGCGGAGCAGCTTGGTCTCTAGCCCGATGAGCCCCTTGTTAATGCCGTAGAGCTGCTCGACAAGCGCGTCGATGCGGTTCTGGTTGAGCGAGAGCGACTTGACGTCGGTCACGACCTCCTTCTTGAGAGTCTTGTACTTGCGCTCCTGCGTCGGGGTCAGCGCCTCGTTGCGCAGCTTGTTCTCGACGTTCTGGTCCTGCAGCTTGCGCAGCTTCTTGTAGGAGTCGGCGATGCGGTCGAAGGTGTCGAGCACCTTCGGCTTAAGCTCGGCCTCCATCGCAGACAGCGACACGGAATTCTCCATGTCGTCGTCGTCGTCGAAACTCTCGCCCATGGGCAACTCGCCGCCGTCCTCGCCGGCAGGACGCAGGCCGGCAGGGGGATCGATCGGCGCGGTGGCTGGCGCGCGCTGGGCGGCCAAGGCTTCCTGGGCACCCGGTGCAGTCATGTCGATCTTCGGCGTGTTCTTGCCGTCGGGGCCGGCGTAAGTCGCCTCGAGATCGATGATGTCGCGCAAGAGCACCTTCGAGCCGTTAAGCTCGTCGCGCCAGATGATGATGGCCTGGAACGTCAACGGGCTCTCGCAGAGCCCGGCGATCATAGCCTCGCGGCCGGCTTCGATGCGCTTGGCGATGGCGATCTCGCCCTCGCGCGAGAGCAGCTCGACGGAGCCCATCTCGCGCAGATACATGCGCACGGGATCGTCGGTGCGGTCGGCCGGCTCGGACGAGCGGACGACGACGGCCTTGGCCTGCGACGCCTCGACGAGGTCGCCGCCTTCCGCCTCCTCCTCTTCTTCCTTCTCTTCCGCCTCGTCGCTATCGGCCTCCTCCGCCTCGACGACGTTGATGCCCATCTCGTTGAGCATCGCGAGGATGTCCTCGATCTGCTCGGAATTGACCTCCTCTGAGGGCAGCACGGCGTTCAGCTCGGCATAGGTCACAAAGCCGCGCTTCTTGGCGGCCTTGATCATCCGCTTGACGGCGGCATCCGAAAGGTCGAGCAACGGGCCGTCGGCGTTCTCCGTCACGGCGCCTTCGCCCTCGCCCTTCTCGTTGTCCTTCTTGGCCATCCGGTCCTCATCCACCCGGCGCGGCCCTCGTGGCCGACACCGCACCAAAGGCGGCCCGACAGGTCGCCGCCTCGCTCGTTTTCGCGTTTTGCCGGGTAGGTGCCACGACCGACGCCGTCGAACGGTCGATCGGCCAAGGATGCCGGACCGTCTAGAGCGAGGCTGCGGAGCGTCCCGTCGTCGCTCCGAAGCCTTCCGCAGCTGCTTCCTTGCCGGCCAACGCGCCGAGCTGATCCTGTATGTCGCGCATGCGCGACATGTTGGCATCGCTAGCATCGGTAGCTAGAGCCGTTTCGGCGGAAAGCAACTCCTTATGTAGAGCCCTCGTCTCGTGGTGCAAGACGAGTGCCTGCCGCAACACGAACGCCGCGTCGGACGCCGGCACTTCAGGCGCGAGATACCATCCCGAGCCGCTTTGCGCGCGCGCGAGGCGCTCCAGCAGCGGGCCGAAACCGGCGGCGGCGAGCACCTCCGTCGGCGACTCTCCGCGATCGTGCGCGAGATCGAGGATGCGGTCGCGCAGCGCCGCCAGCTCGCGCCCCGTCGCACCGAGCCCATCGAAATCCAGCGCCGCCACGTCCTCGGCATGGTCCTCGACGAGCTCCGGCCGCGCGAGCAGGATCCGCAGGATAAGCGCCTCGCGCGGCGGCAGGG
>CAXTQM010000451.1:0-2217 GCA_964246205.1 uncultured Beijerinckiaceae bacterium
GCACCGTAGTACAGCAGCGCGCGCCGCGAAGCCCCCGCGCCGAGCACCACGGGCTGCTGCGCCTTGGTGTAGAGCCCGTGGGCGACGTCCTCGTAGAGGTCGAGCGCCGGCACGTCGGTCAGCGCGAGGTCGAACAGCACGCCGTGCACGGTTGCCCTCGCATCGCGACGCACGGAGGCGTAGCCGGTGCGGCCCATCAGGTAGAAGCGGTGGCGCATCAGCCGGGCGAGCCCGAGCGGCCGCGAGCGCGGGCAGCGCTCGGCCATCGCGGCGACGTCCATGTTGGAGCCGTAGGCGAAGTACAGCAGGGCTGGGCCTCCCCGTTGGCCGGCCGCCTCACGCGAAGAACAGGATCGGCGCGTCGACGGCGAGCGACTCACCCTCGCGCGCCTCTATCGACTTCACGATGCCGTCGCGCTCGGAGCGCAGCACGTTCTCCATCTTCATCGCCTCGACGAGGCAGAGCGGATCGCCGACCTTGACCGCCTGCCCCTCCTTGACGTGGATCGCCTTGACCAGGCCCGGCATCGGGCAGAGCAGCACGTCGCTTTCGCCGGCCTCGGCGCGCTCCAGCATGAGGGCGGCGAGGTCGGCCTGGCGGCGGCTGAAGACGCGGACCTCGCAGGCCTGCCCGGCATGGTCGAGCGCGTAACCGTTGAGGATCGGCCGCGCGCCGACGTAAAGGCGACGGTCGTCGATCGTGCCGCTCCAGACCCGCTCGCCGGGCTTCCAGTCGCTGGCGACGCGCAGGGTGCCGCCGCCGGCGTATCGCACGCCCAGGGCGTCGCCGGTCTCCACCTCGATGTCGTGGCGCTCATGGCCGAGCATCACCGCGCGCGCGCCGGCGTAGGGCGGGTGCGGCCGCGTGGCTCCCGCGATTCGGCCGCGCCGCGCGTCCAGCGCGAAATCGATCGCCACGGCGACGGCGCAGAACAGATGCGCCATCTTCCCCTCGGGCGCCTGCGGCGCGAAGCCGTGCGGATATTCCTCCTCGATGAAGCGGGTCGAGAGGTCGCCCGCGCGCCAGCGCGGCGATGCCATGACGGAGGCGAGGAACGGCAGGTTGTGGCGGATGCCCTCGATGACGAAGCGATCGAGCGCGTCGGCCTGCGCCGCGATGGCGGCGGCACGGTCGGGCCCGAAGGTGATCAGCTTGGCGATCATCGGATCGTAGTGCACCGAGATCTCGCCGCCCTCGACGACCCCGGTGTCGACCCGCACCACGCAGTCGCCGTCGCGCCCGGCCGGCGGTGGCTGGAAGGTGGTGAGCCGGCCGGTCGAGGGCACGAAGCCGCGCACCGGATCCTCGGCGTAGACGCGGGTCTCCACCGCCCAGCCCCGCAGCTTGATCCTGTCCTGCGCCATGTCGAGCGGTTCGCCGGCGGCGACGCAGATCATCTGCTCGACGAGGTCGATGCCGGTGATCATCTCGGTCACCGGGTGCTCGACCTGCAGCCGGGTGTTCATCTCGAGGAAGTAGAAGCTCTTGTCCTGCCCGGCGACGAACTCGACCGTGCCGGCGGAATCGTAATCCACCGCCCGCGCCAGGGCGACGGCCTGCTCGCCCATGCGCCGGCGCGTGTCCGCGTCGAGCAGCGGCGAGGGCGCCTCCTCGACGACCTTCTGGTTGCGGCGCTGGATCGAGCATTCGCGCTCGGCGAGGTAGAGCACGGTGCCGTGCTTGTCGCCGAGCACCTGGATTTCGATGTGGCGCGGGTTCTCGATGAACTTCTCGATAAGGATGCGATCGTCGCCGAACGAAGACTTGGCCTCCGAGCGCGAGCGCTCGAAGCCTTCCGCCACCTCTTCCGCCCTGTAGGCGACGCGCATGCCCTTGCCGCCGCCGCCGGCCGAGGCCTTGATCATGACCGGGAAGCCGACCTCGGCGGCGATGCGCTGCGCATCGGCGACGCTGTCGACCGTGCCGATGTGGCCCGGCACCGTCGAGACGCCGGCTTCGGCGGCCAGCTTCTTGGAGGCGAGCTTGTCGCCCATGGTATCGATGGCATGGGGATTGGGGCCGATGAAGGCGATGCCGGCTTCGGCCAGCGCGCGGGCAAAGGCGGCGTTCTCCGACAGGAAGCCGTAGCCGGGATGCACCGCGTCGGCGCCAGTCTCGCGGCAGGCGGCGACGATCCTGTCGATCGAGAGATAGGACTGCGCGGCGGCCGCCGAGCCGATGCAGACGGCTTCGTCGGCCGAGGCGACGTGCAGCGC
>CAXTQM010000452.1:0-2208 GCA_964246205.1 uncultured Beijerinckiaceae bacterium
GGGGCGGGTGAGAGGATCGCCAGAGGCGGCGTAAGCATCGAGGGAGGCGAGGTCGTCGGGCTGAAGGCGCACACCGACAAGCTGACCCTTACCCGTAGGTTTCGGTCCGCGCTTCTTCTTCTCTGTTAACACGGTTTGACCAGCCATGAGAACCGTGTTATCACGATGGTGACGGGCCGCCAAGGTGGGTGAGATCACCAAAGCGACCCTGACCACCGCTGTCTTAGGGGACCGCAATGGCTACCAGCACGAATATCACCTCAGCACGAATCCGTCCCGGCGAAGGCTTGCCTTTCGCCCTTGTCGCCGCCGAGCCGATCCCCGGCCTCGCGCGCCGCCCGGCCGCCGCCGACCGCTCGACCGCCGGTATCGACCAGGCCCGCGCCATGAATGCCGTGCTCGTTCAGCTCAACGCCATCCTCGCCGAGGGAGGCCGGCATGCTTGAGCAGGCGCTCCGCCCGTCCCTCGCCGACATCATGCGGGAGGCGCACGCCGGCGCCCGCGCCATCGGCCCGCGGCTACCCTACGTCCACCGGCTGAGCCTCACCTTGCGCCGAGCATGGCGCCGGGCCCGTGCTGCTGTCATGCGCAGCCTACGAGATGCGATAGAGACCCGCGTCGAGCGGCTCCTCGCCTTCCTCGATCATCTTGAAGGCGACACGGATCTCGAGCCTTGGCTTGCCGGACCACAGAAAAGCGAGGCGCTCGACGCCGAAGACGATGGCGACGACCTGGAGGACGGCGGCGACACCGAACCGAATGGCGACGAGCTCGATGGTCCCGACGACAACGGAATCGCGGATCAAGCCGGCATGGCCGAGCAGCTCAGCGCCCGTCGCCTCGTCGAGGTGCGGCTATGAACGGCCGGCGTGACTTCCTTCGCGGCCTCGCCACGCTCCCACTGATCGGTGGCGGCTTGACCTTGATCGGCAAGCCGACTTCCGTCGCCGAGCCGGTCACGCTCCGACTGCTCGACGCCTATAAGACTTGGCTCCATTTCGAGCGGCGCGCGGTCGCATGGGAGATGGCGATGCTCCCCGACGTGGTCGCGTCCTATGGCGGCAATCGATCCTCGCGCTTCGATGGCCTCGACCACCACGCCACCATGACGGACATCGGCGACGTGCCGAGGTTCCATCAGTACGATGGCAGCGCACCGGCCGGCGCCCGCGCTGCGCTGGTCCTAAGTACCGTCGGGGCGAACTGGCGGCGGGAGGCGGACTGATGGCAGGCCTCAGTCTGCTCGAGATCGCAAGACGAGATCGGGATCGCCTACTCTCTCATCGAGTGCACGCACATTACCGCGCAGTCGCTAGACAAAGGAAGTCTCCAACGCGCTCACCGCCGTTCTTGATGAAGCCGGCGGCAGGCTCGACGTTGCGAGGGCAGCTCTGGGGGCGATGCTATCGGGCCAGCCCGATGCCGACTGATCTGCCTTCAGCATCTCCGCGACGGGCGGCGTACCCTGGGCTGTGGCGAACCATGGCGTTCGTCGCTCTTGGGGTTGGAGCGCGATGCGCAGCCGACGCGCGTGGACAATAAGCAAGGCAAAGCGTGATAGCTTGCACGTTCCATGAACCGTGTTATATGTCACGTTATGGCCGACATGCGCTTCGACTATCAGACCTTCACTCCCGCCGAAACTGAACGGATTGCCGGCGTTGTCGTCGCCACGCAACGCAATTGGCGGCGACTTGGGCATGTTTCGAGCGTGGGTGAAGGCTGGAATCGTTTTCCCGCACATGATCTCGCCTTCTACCTCGTGATGTCCAAGCTCGCCGCGATGTCAATTCCTGCAGCTTGGGCGAAGGAAGTCGCCTCGCATGCCGCCCAACGGGTGATGATCTTCGCGCTTGAACAGCCCGGCGCCGCGGTTGACGAGAACGGTGTCGAAGCTGTCGAGCGGCCAATAAAGCTGCCTTTAGATTATAACCGTCACTTCATGGCAGCAACGGCAAAAAGGATTGAAGCAGTCGACAGCATTGAGGCGTTTATCAAGCTCCACTCTCCTAACGGCGAAGCTGTTGTGGTGCTCGATCTTGAGCAGCTTGGTAAGCACCTGGCCCACAGCGCCGGACGCCCGCTTGTTATACATCGCCTAATCGCCTGACGAGACGCAATCATGCCCGCAGCGACTGTCAATCTCCGCGTCCAACCCTATCGCCTCCTCAAGAAGGCAGACGCCGCCCATTATTGCAGCCGGTCTG
>CAXTQM010000453.1:0-2204 GCA_964246205.1 uncultured Beijerinckiaceae bacterium
CTATTCCAACAATGCGACGATCTGCTCGTACCCGTTCAACAACGCCAACAACCTGGTCGAGCCGGAGCTCGACGCCGCGGCGCTGGATGCCTTGGCCGCGCACGCAAACGCCGGACGCGTCAGCGAGGTCGCGACCGGCATCGGCTTCTGCTTCTTCATGAGCCGTGCCGCGCGCGAGGCGATCGGCATCTTCGACGAGGAGGCGTTCGGGCGCGGCTACGGCGAGGAGAACGACTTCTGCCTTCGCGCCGCGAAGGCCGGCTTCCGCAACGTGCTGGCCGAAGACATCTTCGCCTACCATCGCGGCGAGGTCTCCTTCGCCGATCTCGCCGCCGGCGAGTACGGACCGGGCCAGAAGGCGCTGCACGCCAAACATCCCGACTACCTCGTGCGCGTCGGCCAGCACCTGCGCACCGATCCCGGCCTGCGCGGGCGCATGCGGCTCGACCTCGCGCGGCTCGCCCGCTTCGCCGGCCCGCGCTGCATCGTGATGGTGTCGCATGCGCTCGCCGGAGGCATCGTCACGCACATCCGCCACCTCGAGGCGCGCCTCGCCGACGAGAGCGTCGCCGTCGTGCACCTGCGCGTCGGCGTCAAGGACCGCTGGAGCATCGAGGTCTCCTCCGATGCGCCGGACGCGCCGTCGCTGCCGAATTTGCCGCCAACCTCGATTCACCAGATCGACGATCTGCTCGCCGAGTTCCTGGGCTGGCTGTCGCCACTGGCGGTTCACCTGCATTCGCTGGTTGGCTTCGACTGGGGCGCCGCAACCAGCCTGATGGAACTCGTTCAACGCATCGGCGTCCCCTACTACTTCACCGTCCACGACTATTCCGTCGTCTGCCATCGCAACGATCTCGTGCTGACCGACGGCCGCTACTGCGGCCTGCCGGGAGTCGATACCTGCCGCCTCTGCGTCGAGGGCGACCGCTCCTACCCCGAGGCACTCGATCCGGCGGTGTTGCGGCAGGGCTACGAGACCTTCCTGCGCCGGGCGGCGGCGGTGTTCGCGCCCTCCGCCGACATCGCCGATCGGCTCCACGCCGCCGGGGCGGGCTACGACATCACCGTACGTCCGCACGAGGACGAACTCGCTGCGGTGACGCCGACACCCTTGACCGCCCCGGGCGCTCTACTGGAGGTCGTCGTCGTCGGCGCGATCGGAGCGCACAAGGGCTCGCGCGTGTTGCTGAGCCTCGCCCGCGACGCCCAGACCCGCGCGCTGCCGATCCGCTTCCGCGTTGTCGGCTACACCGACGTCACCGAGGAGCTCAAAGGCGCCGGCGTCGAGGAGACCGGCCGCTACGCCGACGACGCCGAGGCCACCGCGCTCGTCGCCTCTATGGCGCCCTCGTGCCTCCTGCTGCCCTCGATCTGGCCGGAAACCTTCTGCTACACGCTGTCGCTGGCGTTTCGTCTCGGCGTGCCGCCGGTGGTGTTCGACCTCGGCGCGCAAGCCGAGCGGGTCCGCAGTGCCGGCCTCGGCCACGTGCTGCCGCTGGCCGCCATCGACGACCCGTCCGGCCTAAACGATCGGCTGCTGGCGCTGCCGCTCGCCGGCCCGCGCGCCGTGGCAAGGCGCACCACCGGCGTCTACCCGAGCATCCTCGGCGACTACTACGACCTCGCGCTGCCCGCCGGGTGTGCTTCGTCGGGCGCGGCCGGCGGCCCCAGGCTTGCCGCCTTGGATCGCGGACGCTGATCGGCTAGACCGACCTAACCCCCAATCGGCAGGCCCATAGTGACGAGCAGCGTCCCCAATTCGTTCCGCCACGGCCCCGACGAGCGCGGCCGCTTCGGCCTTTACGGCGGCCGCTTCGTCGCGGAAACCCTGATGCCGCTGATCCTCGAGCTGGAGCGCCAGTACGAGGCGACCAAGACCGACCCGAGCTTCAAGGCCGAGTTCGACAGCCTGCTGCGACACTATGTCGGAAGGCCGAGCCCGCTGTACTATGCCGAGCGCCTCACCGCGCACCTGCGCGAGCGGGCCGAGGGCGCCGGCAAAGCGGGCGGCGCCAAGATATACTTCAAGCGCGAGGAGCTGAACCACACCGGCGCGCACAAGATCAACAACGTGCTGGGGCAGATCCTGCTGGCGCGGCGCATGGGCAAGACGCGCATCATCGCGGAGACCGGCGCCGGCCAGCATGGCGTCGCCACAGCCACCGCCTGCGCCCGCTTCGGGCTGGAATGCATCGTCTACA
>CAXTQM010000454.1:0-2198 GCA_964246205.1 uncultured Beijerinckiaceae bacterium
CGGCCGCGTTCTGCGGCCGCAGCGTGAACGCGGGTTGTGCCATGGCGCCGCCTAGCACGCCGCGTCGGCGGACGACCAGTCGGCGGGCGGGCGTCGCCGTTCCGTCACCTCGACGATGCGGGCGCGGGTCGCCGGCGTCGTGCCGTCGGGCAAGGCGTCGGGCTCGAACCAGCCGGTCTCGACGATCTCCCAGGAGTTCTTCGGTGGCGCCGCGATCTCGAAGGCGCGCACGACGTAGCAGGCGACGTGGTCGTGCCGGCCGTTGCGGTAGAAGCCGTGCAGGTCAGGCCGCGCGGTGCAGCGCAGGCCGCCCTCCTCCTGCAGCTCGCGGACGATCGCCGCCTCCGCCGTCTCGCCGCGGTCGACGCCGCCGCCCGGCAGGTACCAGCCCGGCACGTAGCCGTGGCGCACAAGGAAGATGCCGCGGGGGCCGACCACCACGGCGCGCACGCCGAGCGTCACGGCGCGGGTCAGCCACACCCGGTGGTGCAGCCCCGAGGCCAGGCGCGCGAGGGAGGATCGGATCATGGCGCGAGCCTAGCGCAGGCGCGGCGCCGCGGCATCAACTCGAAGCACTTCAACGCTCCTCATGGTGAGGAGCCGCGCGAGCGGCGTCTCGAACCACGCACCATCGCGCCTCACGAGCACCGCCGCGCTGGATCACCTCGCGCGGTTCGAGACGCGCCTGACGGCGCTCCCCACCATGAGGAAGTTTGAAGCACCTCGACTTCGCCGGCCTCAGCCTCAGCCAGCAACCTCTACAGCGGCTGAGGCTGCCTGCGTCGCCTTGCGCGCCTCCCACCGCTCCACCTCCTCGGGCCGCTCGGCCGTGGCGTCCTGCCGGGCGATCACCTGCTCCAGGCTCGCGGGCGAGAAATTCCAGGCATCGACGCCGACGTCGCAGGACAGGGTGGTGCCGGGCAGGCTGGCGTGGGTGTGGCCGAAGAGGTGGCGCACGCCGCGCCAGACACCGGGCCAGGCGCGGTGGGGATAGTGCGCTAGGAAGAGCCTGTGCTCCCGGCCCGCGCCGTCGCGCACCGTCAGCCGCTCGCTCTCGACCACCGGGCCGTCCCAAGGCAGATCGAGCACGCGATTGGTGTCGTGGTTTCCGGCGACGAGGCGCTTGCGGCCATTGAGACGCGCGAAGATCTCGGCGCAACGCTCGCGGCTCGGGCCATGGACCACGTCGCCCAGGTGCCACACGATGTCGTCGGGCCGCACCAGCGCGTTCCAGCGATCGAGAAGGACGGCGTCGTGCTCCTCGATGGTGGTGAAGGCCGGCCGGGTGCGCAGCAGCTTGGCGTGTCCGAAATGCGTGTCGGCGGTGAAGAAGGTGGTCACACCCCCTCTTGGCCGAGCTCGTCGCCGCCGTCGATGAGGTTTTTGCGCGCGCGGGACCGAAGCCGGATTCCGCCATCGCACCGGCCTGCGTCACGCGCGCGAGATCTGGCGGCGAAGCGGCGCAAGCGGCACCGATCTACGCGACCGGCGGGCGTTCAGCTCTACTGCTTGGCCCAGGCGGTCATCGCGTCGGCGAGGTCGCGGGTGCCGGCCTCGCCTTTCTCGAAGGTCAGCTTGGCGATCTTGCCGCTGGTCAGGAGCATCGGGATGTCGATCCACTGCTCATCCTTCAGCTGCTTCATGTTGACCGACTCGGCGCTGCCGGGCGAGAGCCCGATCAGGAACGAGTTCGGGATCACCGGCACGGTGACGCCGGCCAGCGCCTCACCGCCGGGGCTGTCCTCCTGGCGCAGCTGCGGCACGCTGATCTGCTGGACATCGCCGGTGAAGCTGCCGGGCTGCATGGCGTAACGCACCTTGACGGTGTGCGAGGCCGGCAGCGAGGGGTCGGAGTTCTTCTCGAAGGTGACGGTCGCCTTCATCTTGTCGTCGGGCAGGTCGACGTCGGCCTCGACCGCGGTGCCGAGGGTCTCGCCCGGCCCGTTGCCGACGTTGGTCAGCTTCCACGTCACGGTCCCGAGGAAGGTCTTGACCCTGTTGGGCTCGGTCGGCGCCTCGACCAGCAGCGCGGCGCGATAGGCGACGGGCACCTCCGGGTTGGCCGACGCGGCCTGCCCGGCGGCGATGACTCGGACATCCACGCCCGCTACATCGAGGCGATCGTGGAGGCGCCCGCCCCCATGCGCGTCGCCTCGATCTACCTGCCCAACGGCAATCCCATCGGCACGGACAAGTTC
>CAXTQM010000455.1:0-2197 GCA_964246205.1 uncultured Beijerinckiaceae bacterium
CAGCTTGACGCTGCTCGACGGTGCCCTGCCCGCGCAATACGGCCTGCGCACCGCGGGCGTGCTGGATATCACGCCGCGCCAGTTCGCGGCGCCGGAGGGCAGCGTCGGCGTCTACGGCGGCGGCCACGGGCTGGTCACGCCCCGGCTCGACTACGGCGGCATTTCCGGGGCGAGCCAGTTTTTCGTCGGCCTGCGCGGCTTCCGCAGCGACATCGGCATCGAGAACCCGACGCCGTCCTACGATCCCATCCACGACCGCACCGAGCAGGGCCGCGCCTTCGGCTATCTCTCGACCATTCTGTCGGACTCGGCCCGCGTGGTGACGATCGCCGGCTTCTCCGACAACGAGTTTCAGATCCCCAACCTGCCGGGCCTGCAGCCGCTCGGCGACATCGGCGGCGCGAGCTATCCCTCGACCGCGCTGAACGAGCGCGAGAACAACCGTTTCGCCTTCGGCCTTGCCGCGCTGCAGACCAAGGGCGAGCGGCTCGACACGCAGCTGTCCTTCTTCGCGCGCTACGCCCAGGTGCACTTCGTGCCCGACGTGCCGGGCGACCTCGCCTTCGACGACGTCGCCTCCGACGTGTCGCGGCGCAGCGTGCTCGAAGGCGTCGCCTTCGATTCGGCTTACCGGTTCGGTGCGCATCAGGTGATCCGCGCCGGCTTCGATTTCACGGCCGAGCAGACCCACAACGACAGCTCGCTAACCGTGCTGCCGGTGCTCGCCGATGGCACCATCCAGCCGACGCCTTTCAGCTACGCCGACAACCGGTCGAAGCTCGGCATCAACGTCGGCGGCTACCTGCAGGACGAGATCGCGCTGACGCCTACGCTAACGCTCGATCTCGGCCTGCGCTTCGACCAGCTCTACCAGTTCGTCGCGGCCAACCAGCTGAGCCCGAGAGCCTCCCTGGTGTTCCATCCAGACCCGAAGACCAACCTCCATGCCGGCTACGCCCGTTATTTCACGCCCCCGGCACAATCGGAGGCGACCGGATCCAACGTCGGGCTGGCGACCGGCACGACGCTTCAACCCACGGTGCCTCTCGATGCTCCGGTGCTGCCGGAACGCTCGAATTATTTCGACATCGGTGCCGATCGAGCGCTGCTGCCGGGCTGGACCGCCGGCGGCGACCTCTACCTGAAGCTTGCCACCGACTACATCGACGATGGGGAATTCGGCGAGGCGCGGGTGGTGACGCAGCTCAACTACGCCCGCGCTTATGCGGAAGGCGCGGAGTTCAGCACGCGCTACGTCCACGGTGGCTTTGCCGCCTACGGCAACGTCTCGACCAATCGGACCAAGGACACGGGTCCGGCTTCCAACCAATACCTGCTCGACGCCGCCGAATATTCCTACATCTCGCAGCACTTCATCTTCGCCGACGACGTACAGCTCGTCACCGCCTCGGCAGGCGCCAGCTACCGTTTCGGCGCCTCGCTGCTCACCGCCAACCTCATCTACGGCAGCGGCCTGCGCGCCGGCTTCGCCAACCTCGACCACGTGCCGGCGTATACGCAGGTCAACCTCGGCTTCGCGCACGAGCTTCGGCTCGGGGCCGACCTGCGGCCGCTGACGGTCCGCTTCGACGTCGTCAACCTGTTCGACACGATCTACCAGCTGCGCGACGGCAGCGGAATCGGTGTCGACGCGCCGCAATACGGCCCGCGGCGCGGGTTCTACGTCGGGCTGAGCAAGCGCATCTGAGGCCGCTCAGGCGGCGCAGAGTTCGGCCTCGATCGCCGCCATGTCGACGGCGATGGCCCGCAGTTCGCGCCGGCGCGGCGGTTGCGCAGGCACTGGGCCGTCGAGGGCATCGAGGTCGGTCAGCAGCAGCGGGTCACCCGCATCCCGCGACAAGGTCAGCGGCGCGTCCGGGGCGGCGAGGAGCGGCGTACTGCGCGCCTCCTCGCGCGCGGCCTCGGCCTCGAAGCGGCGCAGCAGAACCAGCAGCCTGTCGAGCTCGCCGGAATTGATCGCGCTGCAGGCCGCTCCTGCGGTAGAGCGCGGCGAAGCCGGTCGAGTCGCACTGGCGGGTCAGGCCGTCGACGCGCAAGGCCGGCATGCCCGAAAGCTCCACCAGGATCGCTTTGAAAAGCTCGATCTTGCCGCTGAGGATCGCGCGCAGCGCGAAGCCGGAGGTGAGCCGGCCGCTCTGCCGCAGATGCGCGACAGCCGCGGCGAGCTGGTCGCGCA
>CAXTQM010000456.1:0-2182 GCA_964246205.1 uncultured Beijerinckiaceae bacterium
TCGTCGGGCCGGCTCTCGCGGCGGAGGACTTCCGCGAGAGTTCGGTTTACGATCCAGACTACGTCAGGCGCTTCCGCTAGCTTGGAGCCGCCTCTCATCATGCAACAAACGTCGTCATTCCGGACGCAGCGAAGCGGAGATCCGGAACCGGTGAGCGTCACGGCCAGCATAGATGAACGACGGTTCCGGGTTCGCCTGCGGCGCTCCGGAATGACGACCATAGGAGCGCTTGCGGCGCTGTTCCTACCATGGGGCGCAACCGATGCGGCCGCTTCGGCAGGCGGCGTCTGGCGGCGCGCCGAGCTGGCCGACCCCGGCTCGCTCGATCCGGCCAAGACCACGACCTCGACCGAGCAGCATATCCTCGACGAGCTGCTGGAGGGGCTCGTCGCCTGGGGGCCGGCCGGCGAGATCATGCCGGGCGTCGCCGCGAACTGGGACATCTCCGCCGACGGCCTGACCTACACCTTCCACCTGCGCCCCGACGCGCGCTGGTCGAACGGCGCAACCGTCACCGCCGACGACTTCGTCTTCTCGATGCGCCGCCTGATGGACCCCGCCACCGGCGCGCCCTACGCCAGCCTGCTCTACACCTTGAAGAACGGGCGCGCGGTGAACACCGGCGCGCTGCCGCCCGAGCGGCTCGGCATCGCCGCGCCGGACGCCGCCACCTGCGTCATCACCTTGGAGCAGCCGACGCCCTACTTCCTCCAGCAGCTCACGCACATGACGGCGCTGCCGGTCTACCCTCCCTCCGTGAAGCGTTGGGGCGACGGCTTCGCCCGGCCCGGCCGCTACGTCGGCGACGGCGCCTTCACGCTGAAGAGCTACCGACCCGACGACAGGCTCGTGATGGCCAAGAACCCGCGCTTCCACGATGCCGCCCACGTGGCGCTCGACGGCGAGATCGTGCTGCCGATCACCGATCGCGCCGCCGCGCTGCGCCGCTTCATGGCCGGCGAGATCGATACGACCAACCAGATCCCGACCGACGAGGTCGGCTTCGTGCGGGAGCGCCTGCCGCGGGCGCTGCGCATCACGCCCTCGCTCGGCACCTACTATTATGCCTTCGACACGCGCCTTCCGCCCTTCTCCGATGTCCGCGTGCGGCGGGCATTGTCCATGGTCGTCGACCGCGCGTTCCTCGCCCGCGCGATCTGGGGCGGCACGGCGGCGCCGTTGCTGGGCATGGTGCCGCCCGGCATCGCCTCGTACGAGACGCCGATCCAGGCCGATTGGGCCAGTCTCGAGCCGTTCGTCCGCGAGGATCAGGCCCGGCGTCTGCTCGCTGAATCCGGCTTTGGGCCGGGACACCCGCTGCGGCTCACCCTGCGCAGCGACGCGTCGGAGACCTACGAGGCGACGGCAGTCGCGGTCGCGGCGATGTGGAAGCGGCTCGGCGTCGAGACCACTTTCGTCATCAGCGATCCGCTGTCGTTCCACGCGTTCCTCGCGTCGGGCGCGCCCTACGACCTCGCGCGCTACAGCTGGTTTCCGGACTACGACGACGCGCAGAACATCCTGTTCCTCGCCGAAAGCGGCAGCGAGCTGAACGTCGCGCACTTCCACGATGCCGCCTACGACGCGCTGATGCGCGCGGCGGCGGACGAACGCGATGCCGCGATGCGCGCGGCCTTGCTGCACCGGGCCGAGGCGATCCTCGACGAGCAGCAGCCCTATCTTCCGCTGCTCGCCTATGACGCCGCCAACCTCGTCTCGCCCGAGCTGCAGGGATGGCAAAACAACGTGCTCGACATCCATCTCGGGCGCTATCTGTGGAAGCAGCGCGAGCGCTGAAGACCGCTGCTCCGGGCAACGGATTGCCGCGGCTTTGCGTGGGTGCGAACCCTCGGCGCCGTCGCCGCTTGATTCCCCGCCGATCTCGTCCGCGGCCGATCTGCCGTCGAAGACAACGAAAGACGTTCATGGACGCAGCCACCGACACGAATCGCCGCGGCGACGAGAAGGGCAGGAATGGAAGGAAGGGCACCTTCCACTGGCGCAACTTCCTCGCCGTTCTCGGCCCCGGCATCATCGCCATGCTGGCCGACACCGATGTCGGCAGCCTAGTCACGGCGTCGCAGAGCGGCGCGAACTGGGGTTATCGGCTGGTCGTCATGCAGATCGTCCTGGTGCCGGTGCTCTACATCGTCCAGGAGCTGACGCTGCGGATCGGCGCGGT
>CAXTQM010000457.1:0-2175 GCA_964246205.1 uncultured Beijerinckiaceae bacterium
GCTACGCCCAGTCGCGCTTCGCCAACATGGACCAGTTCGTCTCGCCTTACGCGACGCCCGGCTGGCAGCGAGCCCAGAAGCGCGCCGAGCCGGCCCGATCCGCCGGCGCCGGGCGCTTCGCCGAAGCCTCGTCGCGTCGCGGGCCGCTGCAGATCGAGGGCGAGCTGGTGGCGAAGTCGACCGTGGCGTCGGGCATGAGCAAGGGCATGCGCGTTTTCCACCAGAAGTTCGGGCCGGGCTCGGTCGCGCAGGTCGATGGCAACAAGCTCACCGTCGACTTCGACAAGGCCGGGCGCAAGATGGTGCTCGAGAGCTTCCTGCAGGCGACGTGATGGCAGCCAGACCCAAACCCACGCACGGCCTGGAGCGGGCGGTGGCCAAATACGAGGCCAAGCTCGCCAAGGCGGCGAACCCGACGCAGCGGCAGTACGCCTCCAACATGCTGCGCATGGCCAAGGCAGCGCTGGCCGAGGCCCGCGGCGGCGAGCTGCAGGGCGATGACGTGTTCGACCTGCACCCCGACGAGTACGAGGCGAAGTGATTTAGTTTTCCCAAGCGTCTTCGGGAAGCGGGAGGCTTAAATTCTCCTCCGTGTTACGCCGGCTCCGCGTGCTCCTGCCATTCCAGCGCGACTACCTTGCCGCGCTCGAGTGTCAGCGCGAGGCGTCCGTGCTTCAGCTCCAGCGCTTTGAGGCCGAAGAGGTCGCGCCGCCAGCCGGTCAGCGCCGGCACGTCGGCGCGGTCGTCGCCGGCGATGGCCTCGAGATCGTCGACCGTGGCGATCATCTTGGCCGCGACGCCATGGCTCTCGCTGACTTGGCGCAGCAGCACCTTGAGGAGCTCCACCGTGGCACCGCCGCCGCCGTTGCGACGGTCGCGGTCGAGCCTGGGCAGCGTCTTGGGATCGCGGGCGAGGCCGCGTTTCACCGCCTCGACGATCTCGGCGCCGGCGCGCGAGCGTTCCATGCCCTTGGGGAAGGCGCGCAGCTCGCCTAGCGCCTCCTCGGTTTGCGGCGCGGCCAGTGCCACCTCGATCATGATGTCGTCTTTCAGCACGCGCGAGCGCGGCACGTCGCGGCCCTGCGCCTCGGCCTCGCGCCAGCCGGCGAGCTCCATCAGCACGGCGAGGTCGCGCGGCTTGCGGGCGCGATTGCGGAAGCGCTCCCAGGCGCGGTCGGGGTGCTGCTCGTAGGTCGCCGGCGCCGTCAACGTGCCTATCTCGTCGGACAGCCATCCGACGCGGTCCGAGGCCTGCAGCTTGCCGAGCAGGAACCGATAGATGTCGCGCAGGTGCGTGACGTCGGCGATGGCGTAGGTGACCTGCGCCGGCGACAGCGGGCGGCGCGCCCAGTCGGTGAAGCGGGAGGACTTGTCGAGCACCGCCTTGGTGACGGTCTGCACGAGGTCGGCGTAGGAGATCTGGTCGCCGAAGCCGCACACCATGGCGGCGACCTGCGTGTCAAACAGCGGCAGAGGCACGAGCTTGGCGAGGTTCCAGAAGATCTCGACGTCCTGGCGCGCGGCGTGGAAGACCTTGATCACGCGGGGGTCGGCCATAAGGTCGAACAGCGGCTGCAGGTCAAGTCCGGGCGCGAGCGCGTCGACCGCCACGGCCTCGTCTTCCGAGGCCAGCTGCACCACGCAGAGCTTGGGCCAGAAGGTCGTCTCGCGCAGGAACTCGGTGTCGACGGTGACGTAGGGATGGGTGGCGAGGCGGAGGCAGAGCTCGCTCAGCTCCCGCGTCGTCGCGATCAGGGACATGCCGTCTTTCTTCGGGGCCGCGCGCCGGCAGGAGCTGCGGCGCAAGCCACCTTCATCCGCCGTGAACTCAACGATTTCAAGGGCAGCGCGGCGGGTCGCTCGGCACAAGACAGGAGTGAGTTTGGCTGGGGGACCTGGATTCGAACCAAGATTGACCGAGTCAGAGTCGGTAGTTCTACCGTTGAACTATCCCCCAAGCGAGGTCTGGCGCGTGGAACGCCGGGACAGTCGCGAGTGACGTTCTTTTACGCAGATCACGCGAGCCTTACAAGAGTGGCGCGCGATCCGTAAGCGCCTCGCGCGCGCGGGCGTCACGCGACGTTCGCAATGCGGTGCTTAGCAGGCGGCGAGGAGCGCTTCCATGATCCAGCATCCATCCCGTCGCGACATGGTGATCGGCGGTGCGGCGGCCCC
>CAXTQM010000458.1:0-2154 GCA_964246205.1 uncultured Beijerinckiaceae bacterium
CCGCCGCGGCGTTCAAGGCCGGTCGAACACCGTTCCAGGCTCTATCCTTCGACCTGCGCCTGGACGAGGGTGTCGCCACGATCGGCGAGGCTATCATGCAGGGACAAGACGCCTCGCTCTCGACCAGCGGCCGCATCGACCTCGCGGCGCGCCGGCTCGATCTCCACGCGATGGCGGCGACGCCGGAGACCGCCACGTCGGGACCGCGCGCGAAGCTGCCGCTGAACGTCGGCGGGACTTTCGACGCACCGGCCTTCCACATCGGCGGCGCGCCGGGACCGAGCCAGGATCCGCGCGCTACCGTCCCTTGAACGGTTTCATGCCCTCCCGCGCCAGCTCGTCGGCGCGCTCGTTCATCGGGTCCCCGGCGTGGCCTTTGACCCAGTGCCAGACGATCTCGTGGCGCTCCGCCGCAGCTTCCAGCGCCTGCCACAGCTCGACGTTCTTGACCGGCTTCTTGTCGGCGGTCTTCCAGCCGTTGCGCTTCCAGCCCGCCAACCAGCCGGTGATGCCACCGCGCACGTAGGACGAGTCGGTGTAGACGTCGACCGTGCAGACGCGCTTAAGCAGGCCGAGCGCGGCAATGGCGGCGGCGAGCTCCATGCGGTTGTTGGTGGTCAGCGCCTCGCCGCCGGACGCTTCCTTGATCGTATCGCCGAACTTCAGGATCGCGCCCCAGCCGCCGGGCCCGGGATTGCCCGAGCAGGCACCGTCGGTCCAGATCGCCACCCGCTCCTTGCCCTCGGCCATCACGCGACTCCGAGTTCGCCGGGACCGGCGACACGCTGGTGGAAGCGCAGCTTGCCGATGTATTCCGCCGGATCCTTGGGCTGCACCAGAGCGCCGGGCGGCACGTTGAGCCAGTCGACGAGCCGGGTTAGGGCGAAGCGCAGCGCGGCCCCGCGCGCCAATACCGGCAGTGCCATGACTTCGGCCGGCTCGAGCATGCGATGGGCCTGGTAGGCCGCGATCATGCCGGCGGCCTTGGTCGCGTTGTAGGCGCCGTCCGGCTCGAAGCACCAGGCGTTGAGGCAGATGGCGATATCGTAGGCGAAGGCGTCGGTGCAGGCGAAGTAGAAGTCGATGAGCCCCGCTGACTCGCCGAGGAACAGCACGTTGTCGGGGAAGAGGTCGGCGTGGATGACGCCGCCCGGCAGACCGCGCGGCCAATGCGCGGCAAGGTAGGCCAGCTCGTCGTCGATGAGCCGGGTCAATCCCGGCGCCACCTCTTCCGCGCGGGAACGCGACATGTCGAAGAGCGGCCCCCAGGCGTCGAGCGACAGCGCATTCGGCCTCAAGGTAGGGAAATCTGCGCCGTAGCGGTGCAGATCGGCCAGCGCAGCGCCAGCGGCGGCGCAGTGGCTCAGCAGTGGGCGTCGCACCGATAGCCCCTCGAGGAAAGTGATCATGGCGGCGGGTCGTCCGGCGAGCCGGCCAAGCGCCTCTCCGGCGCGGGTCTTTACGGGCTGCGGGCACGACAGGCCCTTGGCGGAGAGGTGCTCCATCAGGCCAAGGAAGAACGGCAGGTCTTCCAGCCGAGTGCGCCGCTCGTAGAGCGTGAGGATATACGAGCCGGCTTCGGCACGAAGCAAAAAGTTCGAATTCTCGACGCCTTCCGCGATGCCCTTCATGCTGAGCGGGTGGCCGATGTCGTAGGCGGCGAGGAAGCCGGCGAGCTCCTCGTCGGAGACTTCAGTGTAGACGGCCAAGACGCTGCACTTCCCCGCTAAACGAGAGTGTCGGCCGCGACCGGCCGGCCACGGGCCTCGGCGAGCGCGGCCAGCATGGCCTGGCCTTCGGGCTGGATCAGGCCGCAGGACATGATGAGCTTGGCGGCATCCTCGGGCGTGACGTCGATCTCGATGACGTCGCGTGCCGGCAGGTAGAAATAGAACCCTGTCGTCGGGTTGGGCGCACAGGGCAGGAACACCGAGACGCGCTCGCCCTGATCCTGCGGCAGATGCGCGTCGATCGTCGCCGAGGGCGGCGCCGAGATGAAGACGACCGTCCATTGCCCGGCGATGGGGAACTGCACCAGCCCGACGCGGCGAAACGACGTGCCGGTCTGCGAGAACAGCGTCTCGAAGATCTGCTTGGCGCCGCGATAGATCGAGCGGATCACGGGGGTGCGTTCGAGCAGCTGCTCGCCGAAGG
>CAXTQM010000459.1:0-2149 GCA_964246205.1 uncultured Beijerinckiaceae bacterium
AGCTTGGCGGCGGTGCCGACGTTCTGCTCGAAAGGCTTCAATCCGGCATCGTGGCCGTAGCGGCCCGACTGGATGAAGACGGGCATGACCTCCCCGTAGCCGTAGGCGCCATCTTGGAGGATCCGCGCGCGGTCGACGGCCACGTTAAGCGCTCTCCGCAGCTCGGGCTTGGACCAGGGCGAGTTCGGCTTGTTCTCGTTGAACACGCCGACAAGAACGCTCTTTGAGCGCTTGGTCTGGATCTTGGCCCTGTCCGAGCTGAAGACGTGGGCGGCATCGGGCACGATGTCGAACACGACGTCGACGCGCCCGTCGCCCGCGGCAACCGCCGCGACGGCTTCCGTCTTGCCGATCTTGTTGTCGTAAACGATGCGGACCTGCGGCTTACGCGCCGGGTTCCAGTACGTTTCGTTGGGCTCCATCACCACTTCGTCGGTGCGCTCGGTGATGCGCGAATAGCCTTCGGTAAGCACGAACGGACCGGTCCCCCACGGACCAGGAGCGTCGATGACTCACCAATGGCCTTCGGCCGACTTCGTCACGGGATCGAGGAAGCCCCACTCGTTCCAAAAGCGCGTCGAGGGCAAGTGCATGCCGCGCAGCTTCATCAGCGCCGCCGAATCCTTCTGCGGGAAGGTCATGCGGATCTTGTTGCCCTCGATCACCTCGCAGGTGACGTCCTTGGCGAAGTTGAGGAAGGCGCCCGGCGGATGCGGCGCATCCCACTCCTGCACCTTGTCGAAGCCGAGCTTGAACATTTGCGCGTCGTACTTCTCGCCGTCCTGATAAACGGCGTCGCGCATGCCCATCTCAAGCGTGTGATCGTCGACCCAGGTGAAGTCGGTGGCGAGCGATGGCTGCCCGATGCCGGCATGGTCGACGCGGTTGGGCTCCTCCATCGTGTTCCAGGTGATGCTCAGCCAGTTGACCGGCGACGGGTCGACGACCCTCACCGTATTCTGCATGCTCCAGCGGCTGCTGCCGGAGCCTCCTTCGGATCGTGTCATGCGTTCTCCTTGAAGCTGTCTCCGCGACGATTCGGACCTATGTCAGAAGTGACGCGGTGCAACTGCGTCCGCCTTAACTAAACGAGAATTAACAAACAACGCGCGCACGATCGATCCTTGAACGAAGCCGAGCGCCGTGCGTTTTGAATTTGCCTTCTCTGCTTCGGAGCAGCGCTCTTCCAAGGACGGTCACAATGCTCAAAGGTCTTCTCGTTTCCGCAGCTCTCGTTGCCGGCGGCACTCTCGCAGTGGCGGCGCAAGCGGAGACGATGCAGATGGGCCGCAGCGCCTATATGCATCCGCACTATCATGCACATAACCACATGATGTTCGCTCACCGTCACCATAGCATGTCCTATGGAGTCGGCAGCGGAACACCCCGCACCACCGCTACCGGCGGCAATGCGGGCGGCTACACTTCTCGCAACTAGTCTCTTCCACGTCGCCAAGCCTCGAAGGGGGTCCGCTCATCGCGGGCCTCTTTCGCGTTCAAACCTTTACGAGGCTGTTGAACGTTCGCGCGATGCAAGGACCAGCCTCCTTCCCTTCTACCGCGCAGCCGCTTAGAACACGCGCCTCTTTTAAGGGTGAACAGTCAGCGGGACGGGCATGGCCGGGCATAGTCAATTCAAGAACATCATGCACAAGAAGGGCAGGCAGGACGCAATCCGCTCAAAGCTCTTCTCCAAGCTCGCCCGCGAAATCACCGTTGCGGCCAAGATGGGCCTGCCCGACCCGGCGATGAACGCCCGCCTGCGCTCCGCCGTCATCGCCGCCCGCGCCGAGAACATGCCACGCGACAACATCGAGCGCGCCATCCGCAAGGCCTCCGGCGCCGATGCCGAGAACTACGACGAGGTGCGTTACGAGGGCTATGCGCCGGGCGGCGTTGCCGTAATCGTAGAGGCGCTGACCGATAACCGAAACCGCACCGCGGGCGAAGTTCGCTCATATTTCACCAAGGCTGGCGGGGCATTGGCCGAGAGCGGCGCCGTCGCCTTCATGTTCGACCATGTCGGGCTTATCGAGTTCGACAAGAAGGCGGCCAGCGAGGACCAGATGATGGAGGCGGCGATCGAGGCCGGCGCCGAGGACGTCGTCACCGGCGAAGAGGGCCACGAGGTGACGACGTCGCTCGAAGG
>CAXTQM010000460.1:0-2145 GCA_964246205.1 uncultured Beijerinckiaceae bacterium
AGGCCCGGGCTCGAACCAGGCAGTGCCTGACGCGATGTCGCCCTCAGGACCGAGTTGCACGAAATGCGCCTCCAGCCCGTGCAGACCGTCCAGCGCCGACTGCGCCTGGCCGATATCCGCCTGCTCAGCCGGGGTGTGCGGGGTGGAGAGCGGCCCCAGCGCGCAGCCCGAGAGCAACGCCGTCAGCAGCGAGGCGGCTCGCCGGCTTGCCGGCATGCGCCGCCGCGTCGCCGCCACGCGGTCGGGGTCGACGTGGGCTGTGGTGAAGCCAGGTCCGTCGGCGGCGCGCGCGACGACCAGCCCCCACGGGTCGGCGACCAGCGAGTGCCCGTAGGTGGTGCGCAGCTCCTCGCCGACCCTGTGGGTCCCGACCTGCGCCGGCGCGGCGAGATAGACCTGCGCCTCGATGGCGCGGGCGCGGCACAGCACCTCCCAATGGTCCTTGCCGGTCTGCATGGTGAAGGCCGAGGGCAACGCGACGAGATCGGCGCCGCGCCGCGCCAGCTCGGCGAAAAGCGCGGGGAAGCGCAGGTCGTAACAGATGGCGCAGCCCACCGTGACGCCCTCGCACTGGTAGGTCGCCACCGCGTCGCCCGGCTCGAAGGCGGCGCTCTCGCGGTAGGTCGTGCCGTCCGGCGTCTCGATGTCGAACATGTGGATCTTGCGGTAGCGCGCTACCTCGCGGCCCTGCCGGTTGTAGGCGACTGTCGTGTTGCCGATGCGCTCGGAGTTCGGGCGGCGCTCCAGCATCGAGCCGGCATGTATGAACACGCCGTGCTTCGCGGCCAGCGCGCTCATCGCGGTCGAGGCAAGGCCCTCGCCCAGCACCTCCGCCGCCGCCATCTTCTCCGGACGCCGCGCGCCGAGGAAGTCGAAGCACTCCGGCAGCGCGATCCAGTCCGGCCGATCGGCCTCGACCGCCCGCTCGATCAACGCCGACGCCGACGCGACGTTCGCCGCCTTGTCGGCGCCGGAGTTCATCTGGATCAGGGTGACCTTCAAGAAACGGCCATCTCGCCAAAGCCCCTTGCCGACGACGTTCTCAGCATACAGGTATAATAGCCGGACGGTGACGGCATGTAAACCTCTGTCGCAGCGGGCGGATCGCGCCGGAAGCGGTGCCGGAAGCCCTGACGGATAGACCAACCGAAGTCAGGGTACCGCGACAAAAACGAAGGCCGATGTCGCGGCACCCCGACACAAAACGCAGCCACTGCCGCGTACCGCGACAAGCACCGAATCGAGGTGCCCGTTCGCCCACATCGCGGCAAGCCGACGACGCTTGCGCCGCCGAGGTCCATTTGGCGTCGTCGCTCGCGAGCGCTATGTTGGGCGCATGAATTGGATCTCGAACGTCGTAACCCCCAAGATTCGCTCGTTCATGCGTCGCGAGACGCCGGAGAACCTGTGGGTCAAGTGTCCCGAGTCAGGCGAATTGGTATTCCACAAGGATCTCGAGGCGAACCTCAATGTGGTGCCGTCCTCGGGCTACCACATGCGCATGCCCGTCAAGCAGCGGCTTGACACGCTGTTCGACGGCGGCCGCTACGAGGACATCGCCACCCCCGACGTGCCGCAGGACCCGCTGAAATTCCGCGACGTGAAGCGCTACTCGGACCGGCTCAAGGAGAACCGCGCCAAGACCGCAGCCCCCGATGCGGTGCGACTCGCCGCCGGGACGATCGAGGGGGTCGAGGTGCTGGTCGCCGTGCAGAACTTCGAGTTCATGGGCGGCTCGCTCGGCTTGGCGGCGGGCGAGGCGATCATCACCGGCATGACGGCGGCGATCGACCGCCACGTGCCCTTCATCATCTTCACGGCGTCGGGCGGCGCGCGCATGCAGGAGGGTATCTTCTCGCTGATGCAGATGCCGCGCACCACGCTGTTGGTGCAGCGCCTGCGCGCCGCCAAGCTGCCCTACATCGTGGTGCTGACCAACCCGACGACAGGTGGCGTCACGGCCTCCTACGCCATGCTGGGCGACATCCACATCGCCGAGCCCGGCGCCGTGATCGGCTTCGCCGGCGCCCGCGTCATCGAGCAGACCATCCGCGAGAAGCTGCCGGCCGGCTTCCAGCGGGCCGAGTACCTGCAGCAGCACGGCATGGTCGACATGGTGGTGCCGCGCAAGGACATGCGGGCGAC
>CAXTQM010000461.1:0-2141 GCA_964246205.1 uncultured Beijerinckiaceae bacterium
ATCTCATCCTGATGCGCGTCACAGCCCGCTCCTTCCTGCATCGACACGTGCGCTCGATGGTCGGCTAGCTGGAGCACGTCGGCGCTGGCCGCTGGCGCAAGGCCGACTTGCGCGACGCCCTCGACGCCAAGGACCGCCGCCGCTGCGGCCAGGTCGCCCCGGCGGCGGGGCTTTACCTGGTGGGGGTGGATTACGGGTGAGGGGCACGGCCAAGTGTCAGCGCTTGTCCCCAGCGGCCGTCGCCATCGTCGAGGACGCCGAAATCCGTGGCGATGACAAGAGGCTGGTCATTGGAGCCGAAGCCCCAATAGATGGCGTAGATGCCGTCGCCCCAACCGCTCTAGACGATCGGCACGATGGCGGGGTCGTCGGCGAGCGGCTTCAGCAGCACCATCCGATCTCCGGCTGCCTTCAGCGGCGCTGCGACGACATCGTCGTAGCCGTCGAAATCCGATCGGCGCGCCTCCTCCCGGCGATTGCGCTCGATAAGAGCGTCACGCGCTTTCGCGTCCACCAAGGTGCCGAGACCGGGGTCGACGGGGTAGTAGAAGATCTCGTCGGTCTTCAGGGTTCGGGCATCCTGGCCTGGCAGCAGCGCCATCTGCCAGCGTTCGGGCGTCCCCGGCGCAAATCGCACTACGAGCAGCGCGACGCGTCTCGAGACCTCGAAAACCTCCACGTCGTAGCGCCCGGGCAGGACCTTGCGGGCGAAGGCGGGCCGCTCTGGCTGCACCACGGGATCGGCTGCGACGATGGCGCCCGTCTGGAAATCGACCGTGCCGAGGCTGAGCCGCGAAATTCCGCGCTCGCTGAGCTCGGCGTTTGTCAGCCCGATCACCGTAAGATACTTCGGCGCTGGAACGACATCGACGGGGAAGACGGCGTGTTCGGATCGTAAGGCTTTGGCTTGATTACCGACGCAAGCGGCTTGCGCCAGGAGTTGTCGAAGCCTGCCAGGCAAACGCGGCGAGGCTCACCAATCCGAGGCTGAGGAGGAGCCGGCGCTCAAGGTCGACGTCCGATCGGCGCTGGTGAGGCAGTATCGCCATGGTTCGACCGATCGGCTGCGGGCAGGACTCGCGCGCCCGAAGAGCTACGTGCTGCACATTCTGGATGGCGGCCGAGGCGACGCCGCCTTGTCATGCCCTCGCGTCGTCCCTATGAGCCGAGCACCGCCCAAAGGATTGTCGGCATGCCACAAGACAAGATCAAGCGCGTCGTCCTCGCCTATTCGGGTGGCCTCGACACCTCGATCATCCTGAAGTGGCTGGAGACGACCTACGGTTGCGAGGTGGTGACCTTCACCGCCGATCTCGGGCAGGGCGAGGAGCTGGGGCCGGCGCGCGACAAGGCCATCCTGCTTGGAGTCAAGCCCGAGAACATCTTCATCGAGGACCTGCGCGAGGAATTCGTGCGCGACTACGTGTTCCCGATGTTCCGCGCCAATGCGCAATACGAAGGCTGCTACCTGCTCGGCACCTCGATCGCGCGGCCGCTGATCGCCAAGAAGCAGATCGAGATCGCGCGCAAGGTGGGGGCCGACGCGGTCTGCCACGGGGCGACGGGCAAGGGCAACGACCAAGTTCGCTTCGAACTCGGGTATTATGCGCTGGAGCCCGACATCAAGGTGATCGCGCCCTGGCGCGAGTGGGACCTGACGTCCCGCACCGCGCTGCTCGACTTCGCCGAGAAGCACCAGATCCCGATCAGCAAGGACAAGCGCGGCGAGGCGCCGTTCTCGGTCGACGCCAACCTGCTGCACGCCTCCTCCGAGGGCAAGGTGCTGGAAGATCCGGCCGAGGAGGTACCGGACTACGTCTACTCGCGCACCATCTCGCCGGAAGACGCGCCGGATGCGGCGACCTACATCACGATCGACTTCGAGAAGGGCGATCCTGTCGCCATCGACGACGAGACACTCTCCCCCGCTTCCCTGCTGAAGAAGCTCAACGACCTCGCGCACGCCAACGGCATCGGCCGGCTCGACCTCGTCGAGAACCGTTTCGTCGGCATGAAGAGCCGCGGCATGTACGAGACGCCGGGCGGCACGATCCTGGCGGTGGCGCACCGGGGCATCGAGCAGATCACGCTCGACCGCGGCGCGGCCCACCTCAAGGACGAGCTGATGCCGAAATACGCCG
>CAXTQM010000462.1:0-2140 GCA_964246205.1 uncultured Beijerinckiaceae bacterium
CGACACCGCGACCTTGGCACAATGATGCCGTCGGAGGGGCGTCCACCCCATCGGCTAGCGGGTCGAGTTTCGGTGCTGCGCGATGTGGTCGGCCGCTGTCCGCATCCGCAGCGTTTGTCGATTGTCCTTGTGGAGCACCAGCCACAGCTCGGCCGAAGGCGCTGGCGTAAGTGCCTCCAGCGCGACCTGCCGAACGTCCTTGCGCGCCCGGAACGAGGCCGGGCAGGCGAGGCCTCCTTCCAGCGCCGCTCCGACGGCGGCTTCGTGGCTGCAAGTCAGCAAGGAGCGGGTCGCCTCCGACGTGAGGCCGCCGAACCACTCAGACTGCTCTTCGTGGCAGACGTCGCCGACCTGCTGGATCGCGCAATGCCCGCGAGAGCCTGCGGCGAGGTCAGGTTGGCCACGACGTTCGAGGTACCCCTCGCTCGCGTAGGCCGCGTATTCCACGATGCCCACCCGGCGCGACCGACGACGTCCCGCTGGTCCGGCGCCCTGAACCGAAGCGCGATGTCCGCCTCGCGCATAGCCAGGCTGAGGTGACGCACGTCGGGGATCAGCTCGACAAGGATGCCGGGGAACTGCGCGTGAAGGCTCGGAAGGCACGGCGCGACGACGTGGCGCGCGACGCTTTCCGCGCAGGTGATGCGCACGACGCCATTGAGCTGCTTGTCGCGATTGCCGACGCTGCGCCGGAGGCGGAGCGTCTCCGTCTCGAGGATCTCGGCCTTGTCGCGCACCTCCTCGCCCGCAAGCGTGAGTACATATCCCTCGGGCGTGCGGTTCAGCAGCCTGACGCCGAGTTCCGCCTCGAGCGCCGTCACGCGACGACCGACGGTCGAGGGGGACACCTTGAGGTCCTGGGCAGCCGAGGAGAGTTGTCCGTGCCGCGCCACCGACAAAAAGTAGCGCAGGTCGTTCCAGTCAGCATCGCGGAACGCCCCAGCGTTTTTGCATTTCCGGTTTCCAAAAATGCAAGGTGAGCAGCCTGGAAAGCGAGTACCGTAACACGACCCTACACGACGAACACATCAATTGCGAAAATCGTCCTGTGCTCTCGGCTTCTGGAGAGCCGTATGACCGTCCTCGGCAGCAGGGCGTCTTCTGTCGAGCGCTGGAAGTGACCGCGCTCGACGGCGGCGTCAGGACGCTTCGGTGCCGAACCGTGGCCCATGGTCACCTGCAGCAGAAGCACCACATCCGCGACCTGCCGGTGCGCGCTACCGTCGCGGGTTCGGAGGTCCTGTCGGGCCACGACGACGAGGCCAGCGCCCTGGAGATGCTGCTGTCGGCCTTCGGTGCCTGCCTCGCCGCCGGCATCCACGCCAACGCCATCGCAAGGCATATCGAGATCAGGTCGTTGGCGCTCGACCTCAGCGCCGACGTCGACCGTTCCGTTCACTGGGGAACCGGCGCCGGCGCCAAGCCCATCGGCTTCGAGGCCGTCGAGGTCGTCGTCACCATCGAGGCCGACGCGCCTGCGAACGCGCTCGACGCGCTCGTCAAGCACGCCACCCTTTGGTCGCCGGTGGCCAACACCCTCTACAATCCGGTGCACCTCAAGGTCTCGCTCGAGCAAGGCGAGACCGGCAAACAGGCGTCGTGACAGGCGCATGCCTGCCGGCATAGCGCTCGATGTGGCTCGCTGCTTTCGCGAGACGACCGCAGGTCTACAAGCCCTGCTTGGACACCTCGGCATCCTTGTGAGACGCATGCCAGGCGGGAGTGTCTGGTGAAGGTAGTCGCGCTCGCCATGACGCTGGAATGATGACGAAATGCTGACGTTGTACGGTTCCGGCAGCCGCCAGCATCGCCTGGAACCTACGCCGCCTGCGTGTCGCGCGCGCCGTGTCGCAGGAGAACCTTGCAGTCGATGCCGGGGGCGATCGCAGCTCGATCAGCGGCATTGAAGGCGGAACCTTCAACGCGAGCGTCGATCTTCTTGATCGATTGGCCAGCGCCCTCGAGGTCGATGTGGATGATTTCCTGGTGCATCCACCGGAAGGCGCCGAGCAGCCGCCTGCCTTAAAGCGAGGACGCCGATTTAAAGGATAAATGCAAAAACCGACGTTTCCAAGTGCCGCCAAACACATGCCGCGTCCGCGGATGTCCGAGGAACAGCATACGCGCGGTCAAGGAAGTC
>CAXTQM010000463.1:0-2133 GCA_964246205.1 uncultured Beijerinckiaceae bacterium
CGGCCGTAGACGCCGAGCGGCGCGATGGGATCGTCCTCGGTGTAGGCGCCGCGCCATCCTGCGCACCGCCTGGGTCTACGGCACCCACGGCAACAACTTCCTCAAGACGATGATGCGGCTCGCCGCCGAGCGCGACCGGCTGCGCGTGGTCGCCGACCAGGTCGGCTGCCCCACCGCCACCGCCGACATCGCCGAGGCGATCCTGGCCGTCGACTCGGCCTTCACGCGCCAGCCCGACCTGGCCGGCACCTGGCATTTCGCCGGCACCGGGGAGACCTCGTGGCACGGCTTCGCGGAGGCGATCGTCGCCGCGCAGGCCACCCACACCGGCAGGCATCCGCCGGTCGACGCCATCGCGACGGCGGACTACCCGACGCCCGCCGCCCGCCCCGCCAATTCCGTGCTGGACTCTTCCCGCTTTGCGGCGGTCTTAGGCTACCGCGCCAAGCCCTGGCAGGAGCGCACGCGCGAGACCGTGGCTGCCTTCGCCGTCGGACCCCGGTAGAGCAAAAGCGTAGGCGCTTATGCTCCCCGCGAAGCGGGGGAGATACGCTTGGGTCGCTACTCCGCCGCCTCCATGATCGCCGGCTCGCGCAGCTTGGCGGAATAATGCGAGGCGTTGCCGCGGCCCGCGCAGGCCTCGCGGGCGAACATGATCAGGTGGTGGGCGGGCAGGCCGTAGTTCAGCAGCGCCTCGACCTTGCCGCGCGCCAGCAGCGGCAGCGCGAAGCGCCAGAACGTGCCGCGATAGCCGCCGTCGCCCTTGATGCCGACGAACCAGATCAGCTTGGCGAGGATGGTCAGGCCCTTCCGGATCATGCGCCGGTTGGTGCGCTGCGGCGAGTTCGGCTTGGGAATGCGGTGCGGCCAGGTCGCCGCGAGCTGGTGGCGGTAGCGCTCGAACAGCACGGCGGGCTGGTAGGCCTTCTCCATGCACGCGCGCCACATGCCGAGCACGTCGTCGTAGGGCATAATGAAATGCACGTTGGACTCGCGGTCGTCGCTCTCGTCGATGCGCCCGGCCTTGGCGAGCCGGTCCCACAGCGGCGTCTGCGGCAACGCCTGCAGCAGGTTGATCGTGAGCATCGGAATGCCCGACGTCTCGATGAAGTTGAGCACCTTGGTGCCGCTCTCGGCGGTGTCCGAGTCGAGCCCGAGGATGATGCCCGACACGACCTGGATGCCGAACGAGTTGATGATCTTCACCGCGTCGAGGATCGGCATGACCATGTTGTGGCCCTTGTCGATCTGGATCAGCGCGTCGGGCTCGGGCGTCTCGATCCCGCAGAACACCGCGTCGAAGGCCGCCTCGCGCATCATCGCAAGCACGTCGGGCGAGCGGGCGATGTTGAGCGTCGCCTCGCAGGCGAAGGCCACGGCGTATCCGTTGCGCTTCTGCCAGTCGATGAGGTGCGGCAGCAGCTCCTTGATGGCCTTGCGGTTGCCGATGATGTTGTCGTCGACGAAGTAGATCGAGCCGGTGACGCCCTGGGCCAGCAGCTTGTCGAGCTCGGCGCAGATCTGCTCGGGCGTCTTCAGCCGCGGCACCCGGCCGTAGAGGCCGGGAATGTCGCAGAACTCGCATTTGTAGGGGCAGCCGCTCGAGAACTGGATCGTGCCCAGCATGTAGTTGGGAATCTGCGCCAGCTCGTAGGCCGGCATCGGGAATTGCGACAGCTCGCGCCTGACCTTCGTCTTCATGACGAGCTGCCTCGCCGGCCGCGCCACGCTGTCGCCAAGCATGGCGATGATGGCGTCGGTGGCGTCGCCCAGCTCGCCGCAATGCAGCACGTCGAAGGCGGGATAGTTCTCCGGGCAGGCCGAAACCGAGGGGCCGCCGAGCACGGTGATCCTGTCGTGGGCGTGGGCGCGGCGATTGATGTCGTCGATCTGCCGACGCTGGATGTGCATGCCGGAGACGAACACGGCATCGGCCCACTCGAAGTCGGCATCGGTCGCCCGGGCCATGTTCTCGTCGACGAAGCGCGCCTCCCAATGCGGCGGCAGGTAGGCGGCGATGGTCAGCAGCCCCTGCGGGGGCATGAAGGCCTTGGTGTTGTCCGTGAGGTGGTAGGCGTGCTCGAACGTGCCGAACGAGGGTTCGTAGTGCGGGAAGACGCAGAGGATGCGCCG
>CAXTQM010000464.1:0-2132 GCA_964246205.1 uncultured Beijerinckiaceae bacterium
CGCGTGCTGCAGGCGCTTGGCCACCGGCCCCTCGCGCCACGCCAGGTCCTTGCCGACCTTCTCCGCGCCCTTGCCCTTGAAGCTCTCGGCGAGCTCGAGCAGGCGCTCGGTCGAGTCCTCGCGCCGGTTGAGCACCACGTCCTCGCAGGCCTCGCGCAGCGTCGGGTCGATGTCCTCGTAGGTGCCGAGCTGTCCGGCATTGACGATGCCCATGTCCATGCCGGCCGAGATGGCGTGGTAGAGGAACACCGAGTGCATCGCCTCGCGCACGCGCTCGTTGCCGCGGAACGAGAACGACAGGTTGGAGACGCCGCCGGAGATGTGCACCAGCGGCATGCGGCGGCGAATTTCGCGCGTGGCCTCGATGAAGTCGACGCCGTAATTGTTGTGCTCCTCGATGCCCGTCGCCACCGCGAAGATGTTGGGATCGAAGATGATGTCCTGCGGTGGGAAGCCGACCTGCTCGGTGAGAATTTTGTAGGCGCGCGAGCAGATCTCGACCTTGCGGTCCTTGGTGTCGGCCTGGCCCTGCTCGTCGAAAGCCATCACCACCACGGCGGCGCCGTAGCGGCGCACGGTGCGGGCATCGGCGATGAACTTCCCCTCGCCCTCCTTCATGGAGATCGAGTTCACGACAGCCTTGCCCTGCACGCATTTGAGGCCGGCCTCGATGATCCCGAACTTGGAGCTGTCGATCATCACCGGCACGCGGGCGATATCGGGCTCGGCGGCGATCAGGTTGAGGTACTCGACCATCGCCTTCTGCGAATCGAGCAGGCCCTCGTCCATGTTGATGTCGATGACCTGGGCGCCGTTGGCGACCTGGTCGCGGGCGACGTCGAGCGCCGCCGTGAGGTCGCCTTCCTTGATCAGCTTGCGGAAGCGGGCAGAGCCCGTCACGTTGGTGCGCTCGCCGACGTTGACGAAGCGGATGTCGGACGTCAGCGCGAACGGTTCGAGGCCCGACAGCCGAAGCATCGGCTCGATCTCCGGCACCTGGCGCGGCTTGATGCCCTCGATGGCCTTGGCGATGGCATGGATGTGCGGCGGGGTCGTGCCGCAGCAGCCGCCGAGGATGTTGACGAGACCGCTCTCGGCGAATTCCTTGACGAGGCCGGCCATGTACTCCGGGCTCTCGTCGTAGAGGCCGAATTCGTTGGGCAGGCCGGCGTTGGGATAGGCGCAGATCATGGTGTCGGCGACGCGCGACAGCTCGGCCAGGTGCGCGCGCATCTCGCGGGCGCCGAGCGCGCAGTTCAGGCCGATCGACAGCGGGCGGGCGTGCTGCATCGAGGCCCAGAACGCGGTGGGCGTCTGGCCCGACAGCGTGCGGCCGGAGAGGTCGGTGATGGTGCCCGAAATCATGATCGGCAGCACGCAGCCGAGCTCGTCGAAGGCCTGCTCGACGCCGGCATAGGCGGCTTTGGCGTTGAGCGTGTCGAAGATCGTCTCGATGATGATGACGTCGGCGCCGCCCTCGATCAGCGCGACGGTGGCCTCGCGATAGGCCTCGGCCAGCTCGTCGAAGGTCACGGCACGGAAGCCGGGATTATTGACGTCGGGCGAGATCGACGCGGTGCGGTTGGTCGGGCCGAGCGCGCCGACGACGAAGCGGCGGCGGCCGTCCTCATTCGTGGCACGGTCGCAGGCGGCGCGGCAGAGCTTGGCCGCCTCGCGGTTGAGGTCGCCGACGATGCGCTCCATGCCGTAGTCGGCCTGGGCGATCGTGGTCGAGGAAAAGGTGTTGGTGGCCACGAGGTCGGCGCCGGCCATGGCGTAGGCGTAGTGGATGTCCTCGATCGCCTTGGGCTGGGTCAGCACCAGCAGGTCGTTGTTGCCGCGCAGGTCGCTCGGCCAGTCGGCGAAGCGCTCGCCGCGGAACTGCTCCTCGGTGAAGCGGTGCCCCTGGATCATCGTGCCCATGGCGCCATCGAGCACCAGGATGCGCTCTGCGGCGGCGGCCTTCAGCGCGGCGCGGACTTCGGCGCCCTTGGCCGCGAGATCGTCCCGGGAGAGCTCGGTCATCAGGCGGCTTTCTGTTGGCGGATCAGCGGGCGCATGCCGAGCAGGTGGCAGATCGCGTAGACGAGATCGGCGCGGTTCATCGTGTAGAAATGGAAGTTGTAGACTCC
>CAXTQM010000465.1:0-2127 GCA_964246205.1 uncultured Beijerinckiaceae bacterium
CCGCGCGTCGAGGCGAGCGAGGCGGAGATCAGCGGCTGCTCCAGCTCGCGCAGGATGCGGTGGTAGAGGCCAGGCGGCGGCAGCCCGTCGCCGTAGGAGCCGAACAGCTTCACCAGGTGCCGCTCGACTGCAGTGGAGAGCGGCATGTCCTCGTCGTCGCGGGGAGGCGGGGCGCCGTCGGCCGCGCGACCGACGCCGCCGAACGGCGCGGTGGCGAAGCTCGTGTCGGCCGACAGCTCCATGTCGACGAGCTGCTCGCCGATGGCCTCCTGCGGGTAGAGCGCGGCGAGCCGGCGCACCAGGTTCTCGAGCTCGCGGATGTTGCCGGGCCAGCGGTAGCGCTTCATGCGCTCCAGCGCGCCGGCCTCGAGATGCTTGGCCGGCAGGCCCTCGTTGGCGGCCTGGGTGAAGAAATGCTGGGCGAGGTCGGCAACGTCCTCGATGCGCTCGCGCAGCGGCGGCAGCCGCAGCGGCACCACGTTGAGGCGGAAGAACAGGTCCTCGCGAAACAGCCCCTGCGCGATGAGGATGCGCAGGTCCTTGTTGGTGGCGGCGATGATGCGGACGTTGGTCTTGATCGGCGTGCGCCCGCCGACGGTCGTGTACTCGCCCTGCTGCAGCACGCGCAGCAGGCGGGTCTGCGCTTCCATCGGCATGTCGCCGATCTCGTCGAGGAAGAGCGTGCCGCCCTCGGCCTGCTCGAAGCGGCCGGCGGAGCGCTGGGCGGCGCCGGTGAAGGCGCCCTTCTCGTGGCCGAACAGCTCGCTCTCGATCAGGTCGCGCGGGATCGCCGCCATGTTGATGGCGACGAACGGGCCTTTCTTGCGCTGCCCGTAGTCGTGCAGGGCGCGCGCCACCAGCTCCTTGCCGGTGCCGGACTCGCCGGTGATCATCACCGTCAGGTTGGTGGCCATCAGGCGAGCCAGCGAGCGGTAGATGTCCTGCATCGCCGGCGAGCGGCCGACGAGCGGCATGGCGTCGAGGTCGTCGGGCAGCGGCGCCTTGGCCCGCGCCTTGGGCTCGGCCATCGCGCGGCCGACGATAGAGACCAGCTCGCGCAAGTCGAAGGGCTTGGGCAGGTAGTCGTACGCGCCGCGTTCCGAGGCCTTAATCGCCGTCATGAACGTGTTCTGCGCGCTCATAACGATGATCGGCAGCTCGGGCCTGAGCTTCTTGATGCGCGGCAGCAGCTCGAATGCGTTCTCGTCGGGCATCACGACGTCGGTGATGACGAGATCGCCGTCGCCGGCCTTGACCCAGCTCCACAGGGTGGAAGCGGTGCCGGTGGCGCGGACGTCGTAGCCCGCACGCGAGAGCGCCTGGCTGAGCACGGTGCGGATCGCCGCATCGTCGTCCGCCACGAGGATGTTGCCTGGATTCATTGCCCCTTCGCGCCCGCCCTGAGCGGAGCTCCTACTCGGCCGGCCCCGCCGAGCGGCCGTCGCGCGGCGTATGCATCGGCATCAAGATCTTGAACGTCGTGCGGTTGGGGTGGGTGTCGCACTCGACGATGCCCCCATGGTCGCCGACGATCTTCGCGATCAAAGCAAGGCCCAGGCCAGTGCCGGTCGCCTTGGTGGTCACGAAGGGGTCGAACAGGCGCGGCAGCACCTCCGCGGCGATGCCGGGACCGTTGTCGCTGACGCAGAACTCAAGCGGCAGGCTGACCGGCTGCTCGAAGCCGTCGATCTTGAGCCGCACGCCGGGGCGGTAAGCCGTCGAGAACTCGATCTCGCCGTCGCCGCGCTCGCCGCCGATCGCCTCGGCGGCGTTCTTGGCGAGGTTGAGGAACACCTGGATGAGCTGGTCGCGGCTGCCGAGCACCGGCGGAAGCGAGGGGTCGTAGCTCTCCTTGATGCGGATTTCGCGGGCGAAGCCGGCCTGGCTGACCTTCTTCACATGGTCGAGCACGGCGTGGATATTGACGCTGGCAAAGCTCTCGTCCGGCCCCATCGAGAACGGCTTCATGCGGTCGACGAGCTTCACGATGCGGTCGGTCTCATCGCAGATCAGCTGCGTCAGCACGCGATCGCCGTCGTTGGCCTCCGCCTCCAGCAGCTGGGCGGCGCCGCGGATGCCCGACAGCGGGTTCTTGATCTCGTGCGCCAGCATCGAGGCCATCGCCGA
>CAXTQM010000466.1:0-304 GCA_964246205.1 uncultured Beijerinckiaceae bacterium
CCTGCTTACCGGCATCGGCGTTCGCAATCCCGATGATGCGAGCACGTTCGGCGGAGGAGGCGTTCTCGTTGGCTGCCGATACTTCCGGCACACCCTTGCAGCCCGGCTTGGAGAACGCGAGGTGTGCGGCGCTGTCGAAGTCGCGACTTTCGAAGCCGCGTACCAAGCGTACGAAGCGCTCGGACCCAGGCGAAACCTGGACGCATCCGTCGGCGATGCTCATCACGTAGCCGGTTGCATTGGGCGTCTGCTTCAAGGTCCAGATGGTCCGTCCGGTGGCAAGATCGAATAGACTGGTCTGTCC
>CAXTQM010000466.1:314-2120 GCA_964246205.1 uncultured Beijerinckiaceae bacterium
AGCCGTCGGGAACTTCGTGCCCATGGAACTCACGATCTTTCCATTGTTTGCGTTCGAGTACGGAGCCGTTGTTGGCGATGCCGACCGCTTCCACCAGCCTTTGCACCGTCTGGACGCCTTCCGGCAGTGACCAAACGGTCGTCGACAAACCTGTGCTTGCGGCGAGCCATCGGCCGTTCGGCGATACGAACAGGTGTGTGAACTCGTCGGCCGGCCGGTCAAACGCCGTGTAGTTCCCGTCTCGCAGTAGCGTGAACGTGCGTTTATCGTGTTTCGCGAAGGTTGAAGCCACAAGGGTCTCGCCGTTGGCCGAGGACGCGAGAAGCCCCTCCGCCATCGGAAAGGTCGCGACGAGCCGATTGGCGGCAATTCGCCAGACGTTCATGGGGCCGCCGCTTTCGTAGAAGCCCAGGAGTGCCGCGTCAGCCGTGACGAGGGTACCACCTATCAAGGGCTCGCCGTCGCATGGCGCGCGCCAAAGCTCTCGGAAGCTTTCCTTCTCGAGACGAAACGCGATCGCGGGCATGAATTCGTCCGGGCCACTGTTTCCAGGGGCGCGGCTGAACACGAGGTGTTCGCCATCGAAGACGATATTGGCCAGACCGCCGCCTCCGCAGCTCATGGGATCCGGATCTTGGAAGCGGCGGGGGGCGATCGTCTTGGAGCCGGACGAGATGGAGATGGTCTCAACGCCTTCCGCGTCCTTACGCACCGCAATATTGTACGCCCCAAGCGAAGCGGCTGCCTTCTCCTGAAGAGACGGCTTCGGCGTGAAGACCACCCCATCTGGTATCGAGCCGAGTGTCTGGCCTGTGCCGGCGTTCCAGGCTCGCATCGTGCCGTCGTTGAGCTTCAAGACCACGGCGGCGCTATCGTCGGTGACTCCGACGCCGGCTATCTCGTCGTCGACACATTCGCTCGCGCTCGTAACGACGAGCGTTCTCAGGATCACTCCCGATGCCAAATCGACGATCTGCACCGCATTGCACACCGTTGTCGTCACGAGCCAACGTCGATCGGGCGCAATCACGATCCGGTCAGGATAGGACCAGAGCTGTGGCACGGCGGCGTAACCAGCAAAGCTTGCTGCGTCGGCCAGGGACGCCGACACGGCCCAAGCGAGCGCCGCAACGACCGAAACGATATATTGTCGAGTAAGCATAGGAGCTCCGTTCTACGGCGGGCCGCAGCCTGCCCGGCTCCAGCGTCTGCAGCGCGTGCAGCCCGACGCCCGAGTGGTGTCCCAGCACCTCGTAGAGGGCTTGTGCTGCTCAGATTGGCGAGACCGGCAGCCCGCGCGAGACGATGGCCGCGATAGATTGATCGATCATCGCCGACGAGGTCAACGATCTCGACCTGCGCTTCGAAGATGGCATTCGGTTTCCGCTGGCGGGCATCGGGCTGGGCCGTGCACCTCTGTAGCTTCGGAGCGTTTGCGCAAGCCAGTCGGCGAGATCAGCCGGGGTTTTATATGTTGCCAGGGTCCGCCGCCACGACCTATGGCGGCCCAGCCTTCGAGGACTTTCCGTGACGCCTTCGCTTTTGCTGCCCTTCGGCGACGTCACCCCATCGTTCGCCGGCGATCCCGTGTTCGCCGGGCCGCGCTCGGCCGTGCTCGGCCGCGCCACGATCGGCGCCGGCGCCCGGCTCGGCGAGGATAGCGTGGTGCGCGCCGACGGCGACGTGGTGCGCATCGGGCGCAACGTGCACCTCGGCCACCGCGCCACCGTGCACATCGTCCACGAGCTGCTGCCCTGCCTGATCGGCGACGACGTCACGGTGGGCGCCAACGCCGTCGTCCACGCC
>CAXTQM010000467.1:0-2111 GCA_964246205.1 uncultured Beijerinckiaceae bacterium
CCCCTAGCCCCGCCCCGCAAGAGAGAGGGGAATCCCGCCTCGCCCGGCTCATCGTCGCGCCGGCCGGTGCGGCGGCGAACCTCTCCATCCTCGACACCGAGCAGCGCATGCCGTGGTCCGGCCATTCCGCTCGCCACGCGCTGGCCGAGGTTTACGACATGGTCAAGCGCGCCGGCATGACGCTGATCTTCGTCAACACCCGCTCCCAGGCCGAATTCATCTTCCAGGCCTTGTGGCGCATCAACGAGGACACGCTGCCCATTGCCTTGCACCACGGCTCGCTCGACGCCGGGCAGCGCCGCAAGGTCGAGGAGGCGATGGCCGCCGGCCGCCTGAAAGCCGTGGTGTGCACCTCGACGCTCGACCTCGGCATCGACTGGGGCGACGTAGACCTCGTCGTCAACATCGGCGCGCCCAAGGGCGCCTCCCGCCTGATGCAGCGCATCGGCCGCGCCAACCACCGGCTCGACGAGCCCAGCGTCGCCGTGCTGGTGCCCTCCAACCGCTTCGAGGTGCTGGAATGCCGCGCCGCCGTCGAGGCCGCGGAGATCGGCGCGCAGGACACGGCGGTGGCGCGCGCCGGCGCCCTCGACGTGCTGTGCCAGCACATCCTCGGCATGGCCTGTGCCGGGCCGTTCTCGGCCGAGGAGCTGTTCGCCGAGATCACCTCGGCCGAGCCCTACGCCCACGTCACCCGCGACACGTTCGAGCGGGCACTGCGCTTCGTCGCCCACGGCGGCTACGCGCTGGCCGGCTACGAGCGTTTCGCCAAGATCCGCGAAGTCGCCGACGAGCACGGCGAGCTGCGCTGGCGCATCGCCAACGGCCGCGTCGCCCAGACCTACCGCATGAACGTCGGCACCATCGTCGAGGCCTCCTCGCTCAAGGTGCGTTTGGTGCACGGCCGAGGCGCTGCCGGCGGGACGAAAGGCGCCACCGGCGGGAAAGCCAGCGCAGCCGAGCAGGGCGGCAGCGAGGTCTACACCGGCCCGCTCCGACGCGGAGGTCGAGTGCTGGGCGAGCTGGAGGAGGGTTTCCTCGAGAGCCTGGTGCCAGGCGACACCTTCCTCTTCGGTGGCGAAATCCTCGCCCTGCAGGGCATCGTCGAGAACGAGGCGCTGGTCACCCGCTCGCGCTCCGACACGCCGCGCGTGCCCTCCTACGCCGGCGGCAAGTTCCCGCTCTCGACCTATCTCGCCGCCGGCGTGCGCCGGCTGCTGGCCGAGCCCGACCATTGGGGCTCGATGCCCATGCAGGTCACGGAATGGTTGGAGCTGCAACGGGAGCGCTCCGCCCTGCCGGCCCCCGACACGCTGCTGGTCGAGACCTTTCCCCGCGGCGGCCGCTTCTTCCTGGTGTGCTACCCGTTCGAGGGGCGGCTCGCCCACCAGACGCTCGGCATGCTGCTGACGCGGCGGATGGAGCGTGCCTATCTCAAGCCGCTCGGTTTCGTCGCCAACGACTATGCCATGGCGGTGTGGCTCAAGACCGATATCGGCCTGCGCGCGACGCAGGGCCTCGTCTCGATCGACGACCTGTTCTCCGAGGACATGCTCGGCGACGACCTCGAGGAATGGCTGCAGGAGAGCGCGCTGATGAAGCGCACCTTCCGCCAGAACGCCATCGTCTCCGGCCTGATCGAGCGCAACCAGTTCGGGCAGGAGAAGACCGGGCGGCAGATGACGATCTCCACCGACTTGATTTACGACGTCCTGCGCCGGCACGAACCCGAACATATTCTCCTCCAGGCCGCCCGCCTCGATGCCTCCACCGGCCTGCTCGACATCGTGCGCCTCGCCGCGATGCTTCAGCGCATCCGCGGCCGCGTGCTGCACAAGGCGCTCGACAAGATCTCGCCGCTCGCCGTCCCCATCATGCTGGAGGCCGGCAAGGAGAAGATCATGGGCGACGCCCGCGAGGACATCCTCGCGGAGGCCGAAGCCGAGCTGATCAGGGAAGCGATGGGGGACGCCGCGCGAGGGGACGGAGTGCGGGGCGCGCGAGGAAAATAGCCGTTTGCGGGCGTGGCGCAAGGCCGGGCGGGGAGGCGGTCACGCGCGACGTGCAAGGTTTGCGAGGGAACGGTGTACAAACCGGGTGGGCAAAAAAGT
>CAXTQM010000468.1:0-1744 GCA_964246205.1 uncultured Beijerinckiaceae bacterium
CCCATCATGCGGTCGAGGTCGCTCATGCCCGTGGCGATGCCCGACAAGCCGCCGTCGCGCTCGAAGGCCTTAGCCGCCATGTCCACGGCGGACGTCAGAGCGTCGGAAAAGCGCTGGAAGCCACCGTCGTAGCGGCCGGACTCGGCGATCGAGTACAGCTTGCGCTCGGCCTCCTCGATCTGCTCGCGCGGGCTGACGTCGACCGGCGCATCGTAGGCGCCGTTGACGATGTCCTCGCCGATAAGGATCAGGTCGCGCCGGGTCGCGAGGTCGTAGACCGTACGGCCGTAATCCTCGGCATTGATGATGGCCGTGGCCTGCGCCGCGAGGCGGGCGAGATATTGCGGCACGGTGATGCCGCCGAGGTCGCCGTCGCCCAGGAAGGTCTTCAGCGTGATCGGCGTCGCCACCTTGCCGGCGCGGATCAGCTGCGAGGCGACGTCGTAGATGCGCTTGTGGATCTCTTCGGAGAAATGATCGGGCCGGAGGAAATCGGAGACGCGATCGAAGGCGTCGTTGTTGATGAGGATGGCGCCAAGCAGCGCCTGCTCCGCTTCGAGATTGTGGGGAGAGACGCGGAACTCGGGCTGGCCGGCACGGGCGAGCGGAGACACGCGTCCGGCCGCGTGATCCATGAGGGTCATGCGGACTATCCCAATGATGTCAGAAGCTTGCGGAACGTTACGCTGCGCCGTCCGCCGGAGCCTTTGTGGCACGCCGCGCGGCCACACTCAACGGAAACACGGGTGCGGGCCGCACCTGTGAATTGCGGGGAGCGGATCGCGATTGGTGTCAGGCGGGCCGCCACGCCGGCTCCCAAAGATCCTCGGGGTCGACCAGGCACAAAGCAGTGCGACCCTCGTTAGCCGCCGCGATCGCCCGCATCACCGCCACCGTCGCACGCGTCTCGGCCGATCGCGGCAGATAGGGCATGTGGACCTTGTTCTCGAGCATCGCGATCGGGCCGACGTACCAGCCGCAGAGTTCGCCCTTCTGGCTGCGGAACAGGTGGATCTTGACCGAAAGGTCGTGGGCTTCATGCGCCACGCGAACTTTGGGGATCTTCAACGACATGCCAACCCCGAAGTGAGACACGACAAGACATCGACGAAACGAGTTTACCCTGCGTCAAGGTTGACGCGCAACGAGAAGATCGCGCGCGAGCTAACCACGTGGGAACAAATCGGGTCTAGCCGAAGCTGCCGCGCCGCACCTCGGGCAACGCATCTGGCAGTACCAGATGCGGCCGCGAATAGCGTCGATCGTAGAAGGGGCTGTAAGCCTCGTCGACGATGGTCTTGGTGGCATGGCGCTCCTGGAGACGGGCCATCTCGACGCGAAAGCGCGCCGCGTTCTCACCCTCGGCGTCGCTGCCGCGCGACACCGATTCGTGATGCGTCAGCGTGGCGAAGGGCGTCCACACCGTTCGGAAGCCCGCGTGGCGTGCCCTCACGCAGAGATCGACGTCGTTGTAGGCGATGGGGAAGGCGATCTCGTCGAAACCGTCGAGTGTCTCGAAGCAGGAGCGCGTCACCAGCATGCAAGCGGCGGTGACGGCGCCGATGGTCTGGCGCACGGCGAGCCGGCCCATCGGCCCGGGCGTGTCGATCGGCTCGGCGACGTGCCAATGGCCCGCGGCCTCGCCGAGCCCGACGATCACGCCGGCGTGCTGCAGGCTGCCGTCGGGATAGAGCAGGCGTGCCCCCACGATCGCGGCCTGGGGAAAGGCCAGGCACTCGACCAT
>CAXTQM010000468.1:1754-2111 GCA_964246205.1 uncultured Beijerinckiaceae bacterium
GAGGAACAGCAGCAGCTCGCCGCGTGCCAGCCGCGCCCCGCGGTTGCACAAGCGCGCGAAGTTGAAGGGTTCGACGACCAGGTCGACGAGGAGACGCTCGCTCCATTGCGCCTGGTAGAAGGCGAGCACGGCGGGATCGAGCGAGCCGTTGTCGGCGATCACGATCTCCAGCCGCGGATAGGCCGTGCGGTGCAGCAGGTCGTCGACGACGCGAGTGATCAGGGCCAGGCTGTCGCGATTGGGGATGATCACGGAGACGAGCGGGCGCGCCGCATCGGGGAAGCGCACGCGGTGGAGATCGGGGCTGCCCGGTGCCGGCTCGACGTCGACGCGCTGCCCGACGTCGGCATAGGCCGC
>CAXTQM010000469.1:0-2101 GCA_964246205.1 uncultured Beijerinckiaceae bacterium
CAAGCAGGCGCAACTCGTTGCGATGCTCGAGACGCCGGAAGGTGCCAGCACCGAGGAGATCGTCGCCGCCTTCGGCTGGCAGCCCCACACGGTCCGCGGAGCGATCGCCGGCGCGCTCAAGAAAAGGCTCGGCTTGCAGATCGCGTCCGAGGCGATCGAGGGCCGCGGACGCGTCTACCGGGTTAAGCCGTAATCGCGAATTCCGGTGAGCCAAGAAGTGGATGTCAAACGCATATGATGGGCTGGTGCTGGTGTCCGACATGCCGTGTCAGGATGCGATAAGCCTCGAGCATTGAACTGAGAAGCTATTGGAACAGCGCCACCGGTTTCGCATCTCGCCTCAGTGCCCCCTCGACGAGGCCCAACCGCGCCGGTCCGGGAGCAAGCCAAGACCCACTTTGGATCCTGAGCCTCGCCTGCGTCTCCGCGTAGCCTTGCCCTCCAAATTCTCGAACTAGTCTATGAGGTGCTCGGCAGAAAAGGACGCAACGGGCGCTATTGGTCTATCCCGTCCGCGCCGGCGGTCTAGGTAGCGGAAGGCGCTCATGTCCTCCTTGCGCTGTGGCGGGACGCGCTTGCCGACGTACCGCGCCCAGCATCCTGCGGGATCGCCCTCGAAACCGATGCGCTTCGAGGCGTCCTCCTTCAGGAAAGGAAAGTTCGCCTTGGTCGCCTCGACCCATACCCCCGGGCCGGAGGCACCGATGACGATGGCTCCGCCGTAGCCAGCACCATCGCAAGGCTAACGATTGGGCGCAGCGGGCTAGCATAACGAGCGGCGGCCGAGCATGTCTCGACAACCACAATGCGCCGCACTCGAAAGCAAGCTAATAGAATGTTCCTCGGCATGCCGATGATGCCGCTCATGTGCGGCCGCATCAAGGATCAGCGATGATCCAGAACAGCAAGGTCTTCTACGTCATTCATGTTCGATTCACGATAACTCCTCGACGCAGGAAAGTCTATGTCCCCATCGAGAGATGCACGAGACCGCTATCTTGCCATACTTCGACTGTACTTCGACAATTATGCTTCGAAGCTGCTCACATGCAAGGCGCTCGGCACGAAATAGCCAGCCTTGATCTTGAACGGACAGCGTCCTACGCTTAGCTTGTTTTCGTACTCAAATGGAATGCCCGTCCATGGCTGCGCCCCTGCGCTACGATCCTTCATTCGAGCACGTGACCCCCGGTGAGGCGGAGACGATCCAGGGCATCGTCGACACTATGCATTCCATTACCCAGAAGACGCTGGAAGATTCTGGTCATGCGAACCGCTCGGTTCACGCCAAGGCGCATGCACTGCTGACGGGCGAGATGGAAGTGCTGGGCAACTTGCCCGAGGCGCTGGCGCAGGGCATCTTCGCCAAGCACGGCACCTATCCGATCGTGCTGCGCATGTCGACCAACCCCGGCGACATTCTCGACGACCATATCTCCGTGCCGCGTGGATGCGCGCTCAAGGTCATCGGCGTCGAAGGCGATCGCCTGCCGGGCTCCAAGAGCATGGTGACCCAGGATTTCGTGATGATCGACGCGCCGATCTTCACTGCACCCGATGCCAAGGCCTTCCTCAAGTCGCTGAAGCTGCTGGCATCCACCACGGACCGCGGTGAGGGGCTGAAGCGGGCCGCGTCCTTCGTGCTGCGCGGTGTCGAGAAGATCGCCGAGGCCTTCGGTGGCGAGAGCGGCTCGGCCGTCTCGATGGGAGGCCATCCCATAACCAATCCGGCGGGTGAGACTTACCACACCCAGGTGCCGCTGAAGCACGGTCCCTATGTCGCCAAGGTGTCGTTGGCGCCGGCCTCGGAGAGCCTCAAGGCGCTGACCGATGAGCCCGTCGACCTGTCTGGCAAGCCAGATGGCTTGCGAGACGCGCTCGTTGCCTTCTTCGCCGAGAACGGCGGCGAGTGGGACCTGCGGGTCCAGCTCTGCACCAATCACGAGACGATGCCGGTCGAAGACGCCACGGTGCTGTGGCCGGAAGACGAGAGTCCGCACGTCCCTGTCGCCCGCGTCAGAGTCGCGCCGCAGCCGGCCTACGACGACGCTCGCCACCAGAAACTCGACGAAGGCATGGCCTTCAGCCCGTGGCACGGGAT
>CAXTQM010000470.1:0-2099 GCA_964246205.1 uncultured Beijerinckiaceae bacterium
CGGAACTCGATCAGGAACTTTCGCAGCGTCTTGGAGCGCGGGGCGCCCTGCACCGCGCCCATGCCGAGCCGTGTCGCCACGCAGAGCGCGAGGTCGCCCGGGAACGGGTCCTTGTCGCGCCAAAACAGCTTGTACCGGTAGGCGAGCACGTCGCCGGCGTGGTTGGGTGCCGCAGGCACCCACATCGCGACGACGTTGTCGTAGATCTCGTTGTCGGTCGGGATCTCGACGAGCTGCACCGAACCCTTGCCCCAGTCTCCAATCGGCTCGACCCAGGCGCAGGGTCGCCGTTCGTAGAAGACCGCATCGAGGTAGTGGTCGTATTCGCGGTCGCGCTGCATCAGGCCGAAGCCCCTGGGCTGCGCGTCGAGGAAGCTCGAGATCTGCAGGCTCGGCGGGTTGACAAGCGGTCGCCACAGGTGCTCGCCGCTGCCGGCCCAGATGGCCAGGCCATCCGAGTCGTGGATCTCCGGACGCCAGTCGGCGGCCTTGCCCTTCACCGTCTCGGAATACCAGTACATCGAGGTCATCGGCGCGATGCCGAGCCGCTCGATCGGCTTGCGCAGGTGCAGCTCGCAGCTGATGTCCATCGTGGTGGCGAAGCCGCGGTGGATCATGAAGCGGTAGGCGCCGGCGACGCTCGGCCCGTCGAGCAGCGCGTAGACCTCGACCGGGTCCTGGTCGCCTTTGCCCTCGCCGATCCAGAAATGCGTGAAATCGGGGAATTCCTCGGGGATCGCCACCCCCGAGTCCTGGGCGAGGCCGCGGGCCGAGAGGCCGAACTGGTCGGATTCGCCGACGGCTCTGAAGTACGAGCCGCCGACGAAACGCGCGCAGCCCTCGTGGTCGCGCAGCTCCGGCTTGTCGGTCGCCTGCCGCAGCTCGAAGCCGGCGAAGGGGGACGGATCGGGCCCGAGCTTGCGCAGGGGGCTGTCGGCCGGGGTGATGAAATCCTCGGGCTGATAGATCACGGGCCGCGCATCGCCACCTTCCAGCGCGTACATGCTGACGGACTTGGGAAACAGCAGGCCGACGGCGAGGAAGATGACGGGGTAGGGGCCACCCGCGTCGAGCGCGCGGTCGAGATCGTACTTCGTATTCTTCGCGACGTCGAAATCCATGGTCTTGACGATCGCCGGGTCGGGCAACGGCGGCGGCTGGTAGGTGGCAGCCGCGAGCGCCTTGGCGCGGGCCTTGAGGATGTCGAAGCTGAACGGCTCGGGCGGGCCGAGCTTGACCCCGGGCAGATCGACCGGCGGGGCGGCGGTGTCGGCGGAGGCGTGGGACGCCAGTGGCCAGAGCTGCAGCGCGGCGCCCAGCTTCAGAAGGTTGCGGCGCGAGAGCATTGGACAAGCCGTTCGTTGTCGAGGCGACCGCCTGCGGCTAGCGGTGCCGGCTCGGGCGAGCAATGGGACGAGGAGCAATAGACGGGCATGGATGAACCAGTGATGACCCTGCTCGTGCTCGGCGGTGCCCGCTCGGGCAAGAGCGGCTACGCCCAGCGCATCGCCGAAGGCTCCGGCCTGGCGCCGGTGTTCCTCGCCACGGCGGAAGCCCGGGACGACGAGATGCGCGAGCGCATCGCGCGCCACGTCTCCGCCCGCGGTCCGGTCTGGACGACGCGGGAGGCTCACTTCGACCTGGCGGAGGCGCTGGCGGAGGCGGCGGAACCGGGCCGCATCGTGCTCGTCGATTGCCTGACGCTCTGGCTCAGCAACGTCATGCTGCGCGGCGACGACGTCGCGGCGGCCGAGGCCGCGCTGACCGGGCGGATCGCCGGCCTGACCGGGCCGGTGATCCTGGTGTCCAACGAGGTCGGCGGCGGGGTCGTGCCGGAAACGCCGCTCGGCCGAAGCTTCCGCGACGCGCAGGGCCGGCTCAACCAGGCCGTGGCCGCCGCCTGCGATGCCGTCGTGCTGGTTACGGCGGGGCTGCCGTGCCGGCTCAAGCCGGCGCCGGTGCCGACCTTCGCGTGGGGCCGGCGATGAACTACCGCCACGATTACCACGCCGGCAACCACGCCGACGTCTTCAAGCACGCCGTGCTCGCCCGCATCCTGCTCTACCTCGCCCGCAAGCCGGCGCCGTTCCGCGTTATCG
>CAXTQM010000471.1:0-2092 GCA_964246205.1 uncultured Beijerinckiaceae bacterium
ATCCCACAGCGCGCGCGGACATCGTCGAGTACGGCGACGAGACGATCGGGCGCATCGTCACCGACCATGCTGTCGAGGGCCTCACTGTCATCGACATCGCGCTCCTCATCGCCTTCCGCGGTCGCGGTCTCGGCACACGCCTGATCCGGGATCTGCTGCGCGAGGCCGACGCTGCGGGGGTCCCGGTCCATCTCAGCGTCGCCCACGGCAATCCGGCGCAGCGGCTCTATGCGCGGCTTGGCTTCGTGGCGACCACGGCGAGCGAGACGCATTTGGCGATGCGTTGGACCCCGGCTGCGTGACGGCGCCGCTGCGGCGCGTTCGGCATCGCCGGCGCTTGGACAGCGGCGGGGGAGCGGCTACAAGGGCGCGAACGGCTCTGCCGGAGGACATGCAATTGGCCCATGACCACGACGCACACCACGACGGGTCGCACGGGGGGGACGCAGTGGAGGCCGGCCCAACCGTCGTCGACAAGGTCGCGGCCAAGGTCGCGCCCAAGGACGCGATCATCGAGGCCCTGATGGAACTCGCCGGCGAGCGCACCTGGGAGGACATCTCGATCAGCGACGTCGCCACCCGCGCCAACCTCTCGCTGGCCGATTTCCGCGACCAGTTTCCCTCGAAGGGCGCGGTGCTCGCCGGCTTCTCGCGCAAGATCGACCGCACGGTGCTCGAAGGCACGTCCGACGACCTGATGGGCGAGCCGGCCAAGGAACGGCTGTTCGACGTGCTGATGCGCCGGCTCGACGCCATGGCGCCCTACAAGCTCGGGCTCGAGGGCGTCGCCGAATGGGTCGGCCGCGCGCCGATGGCCGCCGCCGCGCTCAACCGGCTCGAGCTGAACTCGATGCGCTTCATGCTGGAGGCAGCCGGCATCGAGTCGGAGGGGCCGGTCGGAGCTGTCAAGCTGCAGGGCATGGTGCTGTTGTGGGGACGCATCCTGCGCACCTGGTTCCGCGACGACGATCCCGGCCTCGCCGAGACCATGAGCCAACTCGACAAGGAGCTGACCCGCGGCAGCAAGATCGTCGGCCGCGCCGAGGATCTCAACCGCCTCGCTTCGCCGCTGTTCTCGCTCGCCCGCGCCATGTTCGAGCGCCGGCCCGACTACCCTCGCGAGACCGACGGCTGGAAGAAGCCGCCGGAGGAGCCGGCGGGGCTGTAGCTCGCCGCGACGTCGGCTCAGTCCGCGCTGGGCAGCCGGCGGATGGTGAACTCGATCTGGCCATCCGAAAGTTCGCGCCAGAACTCGATCTCGGTCATGTAGGCGGCCTTAGGAAAGCTATCGAACCACTCGTGAGCCTTGGCGCGCGCCTCCTGGCGCGGCAGCGTGTAGGTTTCGCGCCGCCACAAGCCCACGGGCTGGGCCTTGGCGCGGCTCTTGCCGCCGAGACGACGCGCCAGCGCGGCGGGCGTCTTGCGCTCTTCCATCATGCCGTGAACTCCCACGGCCGCCTCCGGCCGGTACGCCTGCCCGCGCCGGACTCGGCAGGAGCAGACGCCGACGATAGCCGGACGGCGGGGAAACGCAAACGGCGCGCCGGCGAAACGTAAACGCGGCACGTCAGTGCATGGACATGCCTCCCATCCCGTGTCCGGCCATGCCCCCGGACAAGGGCTTGGTGCCGGGCGCGCTTCTAGCCGCCATGCCTCCGACGGCGAAGGTCACCGGCACGGTGCCGGCCTTCTTGAAGGTGAGCGAACCCTTCATGCTCTCGCCTTCCTTGAGCTGAGCGGTCGGGTTGATGAACATGAGGTGGTCGCCACCTGGCCGCAGCGTCACCGTGGCCCCCGGGGCGATGACGAGGCCGTCGTCGAGCCGTCGCATCTCCATGATCCCGTTGTTCATCGTCATGGAGTGGATCTGCCCGTCCTTGGCGATCGGGAGGCTCGCCGAGACCAGCGTGTCCGGCGCGCTGCCATGATTGGTGATGGTGGCGTAGCCGCCGGCCACCGGCGCGGTCCGCGGCGTGGCACGCAGCCAGGGGTGGCTGACCGTGATCGTCGCGTCCGCGGCGAGCGCCGGCAACGCGACGAGCAGGGCGGCGGCGAATGCCGCGGCAACAGCGATGGTCTTCATGGCATGGTC
>CAXTQM010000472.1:0-2086 GCA_964246205.1 uncultured Beijerinckiaceae bacterium
CCGCTGGTCAGGCGCGCCGCGGCTTCGGTGAGCGTCGGCTGGCCGCGAGCATGGCCGAGGTCCTCGTCGAGTGCGCCGCCGAGCACCACGATGCCCGTCGGCGCCGGCATGTCGGCTGGCGGCTGCGGGAAGCGGTCCTCCAGCGGACGCAGAATCAGCGCGCTGAGCGGCGAGAATGCGGCGACCAGCAGGAGCACCGCCGCCGTGGTGGCGACCGCGCGGCCGGCGCTGGCGAAACGGGTGAGGCCGAGCAGCAGCCCTGACAGGCCGAGCAAAAGCAAAAAGTTCAGCGGGTGAAAGAGGAGGATTCCGGCGATCTTCGACACGACGAAGAACATCAGTCCTCGTCCTCAAGCTCGGCCACCTGGCCAGGTTCGTCGCTCGGCACGGCGTAGACGCCGCCGAGCCAGCGGTGGAGGTCGACGTCGGCGCAGCGCTTGGAGCAGAACGGCGCGGTCTCGACTCCCCCCGCCTTGCCGCAGATCGGGCAGGGCTTGGCCTTGGGATCGGGCGCGTCGAAGGCGACCTTGTCGGGAGCCATCGTCAGGCCGCCGCGATCTCGTCGATCGCGGCCTCGCGGTCGACGGATTGCACCACGTAACCTTCGCCGGCCAGAAGGTTAACGGTCTCGTAGAGCGGCAGCCCGACGACGCTCGAATAGGAGCCGACGAGCTTGATGGCGAAGGCGCCGGCGCGACCCTGGATGGCGTAGCCGCCGGCCTTGCCGCGCCACTCGCCGCCGTCGAGATAGGCCTGCAACTCGGCCCGTCCGAGCCGCTTGAAGCGCACCCGCGTCTCGACCAGTTTCTGGCGCACCGCGCCCTTGGGCGTGATCAGGCAAAGTCCTGTGTGGACGCGGTGCCCGCGACCCGAGAGCAGGCGGAGGCAGCCGTCGGCCTCCTCGACGAGCTCGCATTTGGGCAACGTGCGCCGACCGACGCTGACCACGGTGTCGGCGGCGATGAGCCAGGCGCCTTCCAGGTCGGAGCGGGTCTTCAGGGCCTTGGCGGCCATGGCAGCCTTCTCGGCGGCCAGGCGCATGGCCAGCGAGCGGGGTGATTCGCCCTTGTGCGGAGTCTCGTCAAGATCGGCCGGTAGTAGCGCCGTGGGCTCGATGCCGACCTGGCGCAGCAGCGCGAGACGCCGCGGCGAGCCCGAGGCCAGCACCAGTTTCTGCACCAGCGCTGGTTTGCGATGGTCGACGACGCCGGTCATCGCCGGTCTACTTGAAGCGATAGGTGATCCGGCCCTTGCTCAGATCGTAGGGGGTCATTTCGACGAGCACCTTGTCGCCGGTCAGCACGCGAATGCGGTTCTTGCGCATCTTGCCCGCGGTATGGGCGATAATCTCGTGATCGTTCTCGAGCTTGACCCGGAAGGTAGCGTTGGGAAGCAATTCCGCGACGACACCGGGAAACTCGAGCAGCTCTTCCTTCGACATTCATGATCCTTGAGAAGCCGGGCGGTTTGCCGCCGGGCCGATGCGAGCCTCGCGACCTCAGACGGCACGTGACTCGTCGAGCCCGCGAGGCTTAATTCGCGCGGACCCTAAAGCTTATGTACGCCGAAGGGAACAGGGCGCGAGGGCAGCGGCCTTCGCATCTGTCGATGGCGACTCGTACGCTCTCGGTCGCGTAAAGTCTGCAAGGCCCGATGACGTTCTTCGCCGATACCCTGATCTGCCTGCGCTTCTTCTCGCGTCTGCCGCTGCCCGTCACCGCCCGCGAGCGAGACCTTGGCGCAGGCGGCCTCTCATCCGCAGTGCCGATGGCGCCGGTCGCCGGCCTGATCCTAGGGCTGATCGCGGCGGCCATCCTGCAAGTCGCGTCGGCGCTGGGGCTGCCGCCGTTCCTCGCCGCCGCGGTTGCGCTGACGGCGCTAGTGGCACTGACCGGCGCGCTCCACGAGGATGCGCTGGCCGATTGCGCCGACGGCTTCGGCGGCGGCCGCACCCGTGAGCGCAAGCTCGCGATCATGCGCGACAGTGCGGTCGGCGCGTTCGGCGCGAGCGCGATCGTCCTGTCACTGCTTCTGCGCTGCGACGCCATTGCTGCGGCCATCGTCGAGGGGCGGGGCGGGTCGGCGC
>CAXTQM010000473.1:0-2083 GCA_964246205.1 uncultured Beijerinckiaceae bacterium
CGCCTATCCAGGCCGGCTCACCGTTCGCGAGGCCGACGCCACCGCGACGGACTTTGCCGCGCTGGCGGCGGGCGATGGCCGCCCGACCCGGGTCTGCGCCAACCTGCCCTACAACGTCGCCACGGCGCTGCTCGTCGGCTGGCTCGAAAGCGAGCCCTGGCCGCCGTGGTTCGACCGGCTCACGCTGATGTTCCAGCGCGAGGTCGCCGAGCGCATCGTTGCCACCCCGCGCGAGCGCGCCGCCTACGGCCGCCTCGGCGTGCTGGCCAATTGGCGCTGCGAGACCCGCATCCTGTTCGACGTCGCGCCCTCCGCCTTCGTGCCGCCGCCCACGGTCACCTCCAGCGTGGTGGAGCTGGTGCCGCGCTGCTCTCCCCTGCCCTGCCGCGCCGCCGCGCTGTCGGCCGTCACTCACGCCGCCTTCGGCCAGCGTCGGAAGATGCTACGCCAGAGCCTGCGTTCGCTCGGCGGCGATCCGCTTGCCCTGCTTGAGACGGCGCGCATCGAGCCGACGCGCCGGGCCGAGGAGGTCGACATCGCCGGCTTCGTGGCGCTGGCCGAGGCTTACGCCACCTCTTGCCTCCGGTAATTTCATCGCGCCAGCCGCTCCCATTGTGACGCTCGACAGCCGGCCGTCGAGACCGAGCCGCCGCCTTGAGGTTTGTCCTCGGCCGAACTGATGAGGCATAGCCGATGGAACGAGGCCGAGGCCTTCGCGTGGCTCGCCGCCTGGAACTGATCGAGGCGCCATGATAGCAGCCGGGCGAGGATCGAACCGAGGCGACCGGCGTGCTTACGCTCGACGCATACCTAGCCCGCCGGGCGGCCGACCAGCGCTTCGCCCGGCTGACGCACGACATCGGCCTGCCCGAAGGCCGCGGCCTGGAGTTCGGACCGGCCGACAACCCGACGCCGCTCTCGGCGGGGCTCCAGGTGGCCTACGTCGACCACAGCCTCGACGCCGCTGCCGCCCTGCCCGGCGCGGTCACCATCGATCACGCCTGGGCCGGTACGGGTTCGCTCGTCGCCGTGCTCGGACGCGACGGCTACGACTTCGGCATCGCGGCCCAGGTCGCGCAATACGTCCCGAATCTGCTGGGCTGGTTCCGCGGCATCCACGCGGCGCTGCGCCCGGGCGGCGTGCTCAACCTGTCGCTGCCCGACAAGCGCTTCATGTTCGATGCGGCGCGCGCGTGCAGCAGCCTCGCCGAGCTCGTCGAGGCGGACCTGCTCGGCCTCGAAAGGCCCAGCCCGCGCCAGGTGTTCGTCCACACCGCCGAGGCGCGGGCTATCGCGCCCGATCGCATCTGGGCGGGCGACGATCCGGTGGCGGCGCCGCGCATGGCCGGTCCCGACGCCCTGTCGCACGCGCACACCCAGGCGGCCTTGTCGGCGACATCGCGAGTCTACGTGCCATGCCACTGCTGGGTCTTCACGCCCGCCGCGTTCCTCGATCGTATCGAGGAGGCCACGCTTCTCGGCCTATTCCCCTTCGTCCTGAACGGCTTGGCCGAAACCCAGCCCGGAGGGTTCGAATTCTTCGTCTCCATGCGCCGGGATGCCGAGGAGGCGCCCCAGGCGTTGCGCGTCCTCCAGGAAGGCGGGACGGCTCATCTGCGCAAGGGCCTGGAGCGGCGGCGCCAGACCGCGGTGTTGCTGGCCCGGTAGTGCCAACTTCGAGTTCGGTCCGTCGGCGATGGCTGGTCAAACGTCCGTTGATGAACGAGGCTGATATCGAGCTCATTGTGGCAGGACTCGCGGTCCTTCCAGCGGTCGCATTTCGGCAGCGCTCGATGCTTGACGCACGCGGGCCCTGCCGTTGCGTCGAAGCCGATGCTAGTCTGGCGCACTGACGCCGGCTCCGGCTGCGGCAGAGAAGCGTCCGGAGGAACGGGTCCGACGCCAAAGCTTTGTTCGCCAATAGGTCGAGGTCGATATGTTGGAATTGATCATCAACGGACAGCGGCGCAGGGTCGACATCGACATGCGAACCTCGTTGCTCGACCTGCTGCGCGAGCATCTCGGCCTGACCGGCTCCAAGAAGGGCTGCGATCACGGGCAATGCGGTGCGTGTACCGTGTTG
>CAXTQM010000474.1:0-2074 GCA_964246205.1 uncultured Beijerinckiaceae bacterium
TGCCGCGCAGCTTCATGAAGGCGGCGGAATCGGGCTCGGGGAGCACGATGTCGATGGTGTAGTCGTCCTTGATCTCGGCCTTGGAGCCCTTGGCCCAATTCAGAAACTTGCCCGGAGGATGCGGCTGCGACCAGTCGTTGACCTTGTCGAAGGCGGTCTTCAGGTTCTTAGCGTTAAACGGCGTCCCGTCCTGGTACTTGACGTCCTTGCGCAGCTTCAGCTCGAGAGTGGTCGGATTGACCCACTTCCAGCTGTCGGCGAGCGCGTAGACGGTCTTGCCCTTCAGGTTGACCGCGTCGGCCTCTTCCATGGTCATCCATGTGACCGACAGCCAGTTGACCGGCGATGGATCCGAGACGGTGACGGTGTTTTCAGGTCCGTAGGTCACCGCGGCATGGGCGATCGTCGCAGATGCGACGAGCCCGAGCGCGGCGACGCCGGCGAGCAGCATCCTGCGATGCCCTCCCGGAGGCGCTGTGCTTCCTCTAAACGACATTCAGTGTCCTCCCAAAGAGACCGGATCGAGCCGGCCATCCGTTCGTGACGGATCGGTGGAGCGCGCCGGTGGCGGCGCGCGAAAACGATTGCGAACTCAGCCGACCAGTGGGTCGATGATCTTCTCGAGCTCGGAATTGGGTATGTCGCCCTGAAAGGTATGGACGAGCGTGCCGTCCTTGCCGATGATGACGGTGAAGGGAATGGCGCCCTGCTCGTTGCCGAGCGTCTTGCCGAGTTGAACGGCGTCATGGCCGCCGTAGAAGACCGGGTAGGTGAGATCGTTGTCCTTGACGAACTGACGGACCTTGTCGCCGTTATCGAGCGCGAGGCCGATCACGACGACATCCTTACCCTTGACCTTGTAGATCTCGTTCAGCTTGACGAGGTTCGGCGTCTCGACCCGGCAGGGCACGCACCAGGTCGCCCAGAAATACATGACGACGACCTTGCCCTTGAACTGGTCCATGGAGGCCATCTGGTCCTTCAGGTCCTTGAAGGAGGCGGCGTAGAACGAGCCTCCCACCGGCTTGCCGGCATCGTCGGCGCGCGCCGCGGCAAGCGTCATCGTCCCGGCGAACAACAAGGCCACAGCCAGCCGCGAGAGGTTCGGCGCGAGCTTCATCGGATGGTGTCCTGGCTTGCCGAAGGCGCGTCGGCCGCGAGTTTCGAGGATGGGGGCAGGGCGGACGACTTGGTACCGGCCGCCTTGTCGAGCGCCGAGGAGACTTCGTCCTGGGTTAGCAGCTCGGGCAGCACGATACCGCCGGGTGCCGCCGGGCCGTAGACGATGTTGAAAGGTATGCCGTAGCGGCCGTAGCTCGCGAGATAGGCGCCGATTTCCGGGTTGGGCCGCGTCCAATCGGCCTGCATCGGCACCGAGGCCGAGTTCAGCCGCTTGGCGATGGCGTCCTTCGACAGCACGAAGCGCTTGTTGGCCTGGCAGGTCAGGCACCAGTCCGCCGTGACGTCGACGAACACGGTCTTGCCCTGCGACACCAGGCTGCGGATCTGGCCGCGGTCGAAGTTCTTCCATGCAATGACATCGTTTGTCTCGGCGCCGCGCTTCTTCACCTGCGCCGCGATGACGTCCGGCAGCACGATCGCGACGACCGCCAGCGCTACGACGGCCGGGAACACCAGCCCGCGCCGCGTCTCAGGCAGGCGATCGCGCAGCGTCACCATGGCGACGATGACGAGCAGCAGCACCGCGAGCGTCGCGGCCGCGACGAACCCGACCTGGGCGGCGAGAATTCCGAGCAGCCAGATCGCGGTGAGCGCCAGCGGGATCGCCATCGCCTGCTTCAGCCAAAGCATCCAGCGGCCTGGCCGAGGCATCTTCGCGGCAAGGCTCGGTACGGCGGCCACCAGCAGGTACGGCAGGGCGAGGCCGACGCCGAGCGCGAGGAAGATCGCCAGCATCTGCCAGGTCTCGCCGGCCAGCGCGAAGCCGACGGCGGTGCCGAGGAACGGCGCCGAGCAGGGCGTCGCCAGCAGCGTGGCGAAGGCGCCCGTGACGAAATGGCCGGCGAGGCTCTCGTCGGGACCGGTACGCGAGGAGGCGGCGTTGGCGATGAAG
>CAXTQM010000475.1:0-1465 GCA_964246205.1 uncultured Beijerinckiaceae bacterium
CCAATACCGCAACAACCATCGCATTGACGACGGCAAATATCCCATCGAGCGCGTCGTCGGCGGAGAACGCTTCGACGATGTCGTGGTCGAGGTCTCGCGCGCGGGACGATCGAAACCCGAATGGGTGCACAAGATCCGCAGCCTCGTCATCAACGACGCGCACGGCACCCCCGATTGCCTGGTCCTTATCCTCAAGGACGCGACCGATCGCTTCCAGGCGGAGGAGCGCTTCCAGAAGACCTTCGCCGCCAATCCCGCGCCCGCCATCATCTGCCGGCTGAGCGATCTGCGCTTCGTCAAGCTCAATCAGGGCTTCATCGAGATGACCGGCTACCGCAAGGAGCAGCTTCTCGGCCGCTCGACCTACGAGATCGACCTGATGAAGGATTCCGAGCGCCGCGCGATCGGGATCGAGCGGCTGAGCCGTGGCGAGACGATCCCGCAGATGGAAGCCTGCATCGATCTTCCCGGCGGCGGCACCAAGTGGGTCATCGTCGCCGGGCAGCCGCTCGAGATCGGCGACGAGCCCTGTATGCTGTTCACCTTCGCCGATTTCGAGCGACAGAAGAAGGCGGAGACGTCGCTGCGTCACAGCGAGGAGCGTTTCGAGAAGGCGTTTCGCTCGTCCCCCGTCGCGACGGTGCTGCTCTCGGCCACCGACTTCGCGTTCGTGGCGGTGAACGAGAGCTTCGTCAGGCTCCTCGGGCTTGCCGAGACCGACGTCGTCGGGCGGCGCATGGACGAGGTCGACCTCTGGGTGAAGGAGGATGCGCCGCTGCGCTTCCGCTCTCAGGCGGTGCAGACCGGCACGGTGCCGGCGAGCGAGGAATGCCTGCGCCACAAGGCCGGCGACATGCTGGATTGCCTGATCAGCGGCGTCTCGATCGTGGTCGCGGACCAGGCCTGTTTGCTCTGCACCATTCTCGACATCACCGAGCGAAAGCGCTCGGAGCGAGATCTCGTCGCGGCCATCGACAAGGTGATGGCCGACACGTCCTGGTTCAGCAGCAGCCTGATCGAGAAGCTCGCCGAGTTGCGCAGCGCGACGCGCGGCGAACAGCACGCGACGGAACTCGACAGCCTGACCCGCCGAGAGAAGGAGATGCTGCGCTTCATCTGCCAAGGGCGCGGCGACGTCCGCATCGCCGAGGCGTTGCGCCTGTCGCAGAACACCGTGCGCAACCACATCGCCTCACTGTACCGCAAGCTCCAGGTCCACAATCGCACCGAAGCCGCGCTGTGGGGGCACGCTCACGGCTTCTTGCCGGAGCCCGCGCCCGCCAAGCCCGGGACGAAAACCAGCCCGAAGACGGCACGCTAGGTACTAGTAGCCGACATGTGAAAACGGTGCGTTCGCATCATTGCACGCGGTCCTGCCGTCATCCACACCGCTGTCGGGCAGACGGACGGCGCAAGCCGCCGTCGCCACTCAGCCAGCAGGAAATCAGATCAAAATGGATCGGAT
>CAXTQM010000475.1:1475-2072 GCA_964246205.1 uncultured Beijerinckiaceae bacterium
GGGAGATCGCTCGACCCAGGCGGAGGGCGTGGCGCGCGAGATGGGAGGCAAGGCCCAGGGAATGTTCGGCGAGGCTAAGGACCAGGTGCGCGACGTCGCCGAGGATGCCGGAGATTACGCGCGCCAGGTTGTCCGCGAGGGTGGCCAGTACGTCCGCGAAGGGGCGAAAGCCGTCGAGCATTCGATCGTGTCCTACCCCGTGATCTACTTGCTCGCCGCCGCCGCGACCGGCTTCTTCGCCTCGATGTTGCTCGGCGAGCACCTCGATCGTCGCTACCTCCGTCGCTGAGGGGCGGTCATGACCTCCTTTTTCACGAAGGCCGGGACCGGCCGTGAGCAGGCGCTCGTCGCCGACGGCGCGGCAGCGCAGGTCCGACCCCCGATGTCCTGGGGCGCGATCATAGCGGGCGCGCTGACGGCGCTGGTCTGTCAGCTGGTGCTCAACCTTCTCGGGCTCGGCATCGGGCTGTCGTCGGTCGACCCCGCCGGCAATGGCACGGGTGCCGAGGCGTTCTCGATCGGCGCCGCCATCTGGATCGTGCTCACCGCGATCACGACCTACGCGATCGGCGGCTACGTGGCCGGCAGTCTCGCTGG
>CAXTQM010000476.1:0-2068 GCA_964246205.1 uncultured Beijerinckiaceae bacterium
CTACGTAGGCGCCCTAGAGGCCCGGCACGGGGCCGATGAGGGGCAGGCCGTCACGCGTGATCGGACGATAGCAGGCCTGCCGCGCCAGCACCTTGCTGCGCCAGCGATCGCGTAGCGGACGATAAGGCTGCTATTTGAAGGCGGCGTCGATCCTGCCGACCTTCGAAACTAGCGAGCCGAGGAGCCCCCGTGCCAACGACGATGCCCATTCTGCTGACCCATGGCGGCAAGTTCCATTGCGACGAAGCGCTCGCCTACGCGACCCTCCGGCTCGCGCTCAGCCTCACGGTGGCCGGGCATGATCATCGGCTGGTGCGTACCCGGGACAAGGCCAAGATCGCGGCTGCCGACATCGTGTTCGACGTCGGTGGGGTCCACGACAGCGCGACGAGCCGGTTCGACCATCACCAGCGCGGCGCTGCGGTCCGCCCCGACGACGGCACCCCGTTCAGCGCCGCGGGTCTGGTCTGGCAGATCCATGGCACCGCCGCCGTCCGCGCGATGCTCGCACCCGAGACGGCGGACGATGCCGCGGCGATCGCGGAGATCATCTACGACACGGTGATCCGGCGCATCGATGCGCTCGACAACGGCATCGGCGACCCCGGCAGCTCGCTCGAGCTGTCTTCCCTCGTCGAGGATTTCAACGGCACCTGGGATTGCGATCGCGACGGCGCTGCGGAGGACGCCGCGTTCATCGAGGCCGCCGACATGGTGCGCGGCGTCCTCGCGCGCCGCGTTGCGCGGCTTCAAGCCCGGCTGTCGGCGGACGCCATCGTGCTCGCGGCGCATTCCCGCTCCGCCGATCCCCGGATCCTCGAACTCGAGCGGGGCATGCCCTGGCAGGAGACGGTGTTCTCGCACGGGCTCGACGTCCTCTACGCGGTCTATCCCGTGCCCGGCGGCAACTGGATGATCGGCGCCATGCCGCCGGAGCGGCACTCCTTCGCGCAGAGGCTGCCTCTGCCGGCAGCGTGGGCCGGCCTGCAGGACGAGGCTCTCGCCGTGGCATCGGGCATCGAGGATGCCGTCTTCTGCCACGCCAAGCTTCGTCGCCTCTGCAAGGTCGCGAGGCGGCGCGATGGCGATGGCATCGGCGGCGATCCAATCGTCACTCTGCGACGCCGAACCTTCGAACGATCTGGCTTCTGCCGAAAGCAGCGAGGCGGCAGCCGGCACGGCGGATCGGCAGCCGGTCTCCTTGATCATCACGCGAGCTCAACGTGCCGACCTGCGCGAGCGCGGGTACTCCGAGGAGGCGATCCGCACCATGACACCTGCGCAAGCGCACAGGCACTTGGGCTTGGCTGGCTGATTGCGGACCCCACGAGCAAGCGGCTAGCCAGTTCGATCCCTGACGACGATGCTGACGAGACCGCTGGTTCCGCTTCTCCGCCACGAAGACCCCGCCGGCTTCGAAGCGAAGGGCTGGGGCTCCGCCGCGAACCTCGGGCCGGTCCACGGTTGCTACAGCCTCTTGATGGAGCTGCACGCGGCGGAGTTGACGATGGCAAGCCTGCCCGCCCACGCTCCCGCTTCAAACCCTTATCGATTCAGCGGTTGATCTATCAGATGCGATCGTCCGGGATGGATGGGAAGCGGAGAGCGGCTCTTGGCGCGTCTTCCGACACAGCATGTGTCGTGTTTGGCTTGCATGATGATTGATTGCAGCTTCAAGTATGTCCGGGGACGAAGCTCCAGTCTCCGTCAGGATAAGGACGTGAAAGCGATTCGAACCGCCTTGGGGCCGAACCCGCTGATCGGCCTCTGCATTCTACTGACGACCATCCTAGCCCTTCTCGCGGCGTTCAGGATCACGCCGTCGTTGCCGCCTCGTCTCGGCTACATCATCCTCGGCTTGCTGATCGTCTCGTTCAATTTGTATTGGAGCTGGAGTGTCGCTCGCCTATGGCCGCAGGTCGTCGGCAGGGCCGATGGTCAAATGCAGATGCGGCCTCGCTCGAAAGCACGCATCGTAGATGGCGCGATCACCGGTGTTCCGGCACTCGATGAGCTGTCAAAGCTCATCGGACTTGACACGGTGAAGTCCGAGATCACCACGTTGGTG
>CAXTQM010000477.1:0-2067 GCA_964246205.1 uncultured Beijerinckiaceae bacterium
CCGCATGCGTGAGAGTGCCAGCGGGATGGTGGTGAGGCCGAGCGCCTCGGCCCGCTCGCGCAGCGGACCCTCGGGACAGGCGAGAAGCGCCTCGTACCCCATGGTCCGAAGGCCGTATGCCGACGTGAGCAGGATGTTTTCGGCGCCGCCGATGAAGCCGACCCTCCCGACGTGAAGCACGCGCCGCGTACCGGCCGCATACGCGGCTTGCGGCGCGCCTCCGAAGTCCGAATCGGTAGTCTGTGTCATGCACTCCTCAACAGGGTCGAGCTCCTAGGAGGCTTTCGCGACGGAGGTCGCGGCAGCACCATCGATGAAACCCGGGGCGATCGAACTTCGCGTCGGTATCGGCACGACATCGACGAGGCTGTCGTTGGCAAAAGCATTGCCGAAGTTCGCGCGTGCCGGCGACTTCGGATTGCCGCTACGCGTAAGGACGAAGCCGCGCACCCGAGCGCCGTGGCTCTCGAGCGTGGTCATCACCTTGCGCAAACGCTCGCAAGGCTTCTTCGACGCGCGCACCACGACGATGGTGGTGTCCGCGAGTTCCGCCGCATCAAGCGCGTCCGCGACGACGCCAAGCGGCGGCGTGTCGATGATGATCACCTTGAATTCGCGCCTGAGAGCGGCGATCACGGATTTAAAGCGCGCGCCGGACATCGCGTCGACATCGGCACCAAACAGCGATGGCGAGAACAGGCAAAGGTCGGGAGCGCCCGGAACCGCCACGATGGCCTGTGTCGAGGGCTGATCCTGGTTCCTCCAGTGTTCGCGCTGGTTGTCTCTCCCAATGGAGAGGCCCAGAAGCTTGTGAGCCGAAGGTCGGCGCATGTCGGCGTCGAACAGCAGGGTCCGGGTGCCGCTGGAGGCGACTGCGCGCGCCAGCGAGGCGGCTATGACCGACTTGCCTTCGTGCGCGGAATGCGAGGTCACGAGGATCACCGAACCATCGTTGACGTTGATGCCGAGAGAGCTCCGCACGGTGCGGATCTGTTCCCAGAAAAGGACGCGGCGCATTCGGCGCGCCGTCCCGGTACCAATCATTGAACCCGGACGCGGAAGCCGCACGGTTCCGATGCAGCTGGTCCCAAGCTCGAAACCGAGGCTTTCGCCATCGAGCTTGCGACCGAAGAGGCTGGATAACCACGCGGTGACGCATCCGCCGACAAGGGATACGACGCCCGCGATCGCGACGAAGAGAGGCGTGTTCGGAAACTTGGGGTGGGTAGGCACGATCGCTGGCGACACGATGCGCGTGTCCGATCCTACATAATTCTTCTCGGCCGCCATGATGTTGTAGCGGCTCAGCAGGCTCGTGTAGACGGTTTCCTGCGCGTCGGCGAAAGCCTTCCGCGATTTCAGCTCCGCGGTCTGATCGGCGCCCTGCGCGGCGTTGCCGAGCGGGGTCGAATGAGTTTGCAGTGCGACTTCGGCCGCGTGCAGCTGCTGAGCGGAAGCATCGAGCTGCTTCTTCATCCACTGCACCTTGATGTTCGCCTCGTTGTAGCGATAGGCGATCTGTGCGGCTATGTAAGCGTCGGCGTGTTCGTTCACGATCTTCGTCGCGAGGTCGGGATCCTCGAGCTCGAAGGCCAAATCCAACGTCAGGGACCGTCCGTCGTTGAAGGCGCTGAGCCTCTTCTTGTAGAGGATCAGCGCCGTGTCTTCGTCGCTCTCCTTCTCGTCAAACTTTCGCGTGTTCGTCTCTTTGAGACGAAGCAGGTCGGTCTTGATGTAGGTCAGCAGCTTATGTGCACGGCTCTCGTGAGGCTGGAAGGCGGGATCGCGCGTCAGATTTAGCTTGCGGACGACGCTGCGGCATAGCTCGTCTCCCAAGATGATTTCGGCGTAGCTGCGGATGATGAAGGGGTCGGTCTGCGGGACGGTGGATTGCGAGGCCTGCTGCGTGAGTTCCGTGTTCGGCGACGAGGGCAGCAGCAGCAGAGTGTGCGCCGCATAGCGTGGTTTCAATCCGGCTATGACCGTCACCATGAGAGCGAACAGCACCAGCGTCACGACGACGCCGATCTTCCAGCGCTGGAGAATGGTGCTCAGCAGTGTGGTCTC
>CAXTQM010000478.1:0-2049 GCA_964246205.1 uncultured Beijerinckiaceae bacterium
GGCTACCGTCGAGTTGCTCGCGATCTCGCAGATGCGCCGGCTGCTGCGCGCGACCGAGGCGCGGCGCGCCTGGTACGAGGCCGGTGCCGTACCGACGTTCCTCGCCGAGCCGACTGCGCGCCAAAGGGACGTGATGAAGCTGGCCCTGCTCGCGCGCGACGGGCAGGCCGACGAACTGGCCGCGCTCCGCGCCCGGCTAGAGGACGAACCTCTGGCGGAGGTCGTCGTCGACGGCAACACGGCGCAGCCGCTGCGCGACGTGTGCGACCTCAACCAGCACGGTTTCGAGGCGCTGGCGCTCGACGGACGCTATCTCTGGATCGCGCCCGAGCAGATCGCCGACATGCGGCTCGCGCCGGCCCAGCGCCCGCGCGACCTGCTCTGGCGGCAGGCCGAAACCGTGCTGGAAGACGGGCGCGAGGCGACATTCTTCCTGCTGGCGCAGTACTGGGATCCCGGCAGCACGCCGGCGCAACGCCTCGCCAAGGAGACCGACTGGATCGAAGCGCCCGGCGGGCTGGTGCGCGGCCGCGGCCAGAAGGTGGTCCTGGTCGGCGACGGCGACAGAAACCTGCTCGAAATCGAGCATCTCGCCAGCCGCAAGGCGGTTGGCTGATGCGCCTCCACACCTCTCTTCTCGACCGTTTGATCGACGATGCGCCCGAAGTCAGCCGCGATCCGCCGATGACGCGGACGCAGGAGATGATCGCGATCCGCGCCGGCTTCCGCAGAGACCTCGAGGCCTTGCTTAATACCCGCCGCCTGTGCCGCACGCCGGAGAAGGACTACGGGCTGCTCGCCGAGGCGCTCACGGCCTACGGCGTCGAGGATTTCGTCGGAGCGCCGCTGGCGACGTTCGAGCAGCGTCAGGAGCTCGCGACGGCGGTGGAGAAGACGATCAAGACGTTCGAGCCTCGCTTCACCAGCGTGTCGGTGACCCTGGCGAAGGCGCGCGACCTCCATGAGCGCCGGCAGACGATCCGCATCGAGGCGGTGGCCAAGCTCGAACACGGCCCCGAACCTGTGGTGTTCGAATCCGCGCTCGACCCGACCACCCGCTCGTTCCGTGTCGACTAGCGGAACCGCGCGATGGCCGAGCGGCTCTTCAACTTCTTCAACGAGGAACTGGAGGCGGTTCGCTCGCTCGGTGCGCGCTTCGCCGCCCGCTATCCAAAGGTCGCCGGGCGCCTGCGTCTGTCGGGCGATTCGGTGGACGACCCTCATGTCGCTCGGCTGATCGAGAGCTTCGCCTTCGTCGCCGCGCGACTGCGGCTCAAGCTCGACGACGACTTTCCCGAACTGACCGAGACGCTGCTCGAATTCCTCTACCCGCATTACCTCGCGCCGATCCCCAGCCTTTGCATCACACTCGTCCGGCCCGGTCCGGAGATCACCGGCCATCACGTCATGCCGCGCGGGTCGATCGTCGAAAGCGAACCGATCGAGGGCGACATGTGCCGCTTCCGCACCACGCAGGCGGTCGAGATCTGGCCGCTGCGAGTTGCATTGGCGTCGATGTCAGGGCAACCGCTCGTCGCGCCATCTGCGCCGCGCCTCGATGCGGCGGCCAGCCTGAGGCTGGTGCTCGAATGCACCGAGAAGGACGGAACCTTCACCGACCTCGGCGTCGACGCTCTGCGTTTCTATCTCCGCGCGCCCTGGCGTCAGGCTGTAGCGCTCTACGAGTTGCTGCTCAACGACTGTATTGGAATCGCCTTCGCGGATCATCCCGAGGACCAGAAGGCGGTCTTCGTCGGCCCCGACGCCCTGCGCGGTATCGGCTTCGACGAAGCCGAGGCGGCCTTGCCGCCCGCACCGCGCGGGCACCCGGCCTTTCGCCTGCTGACCGAGTTCTTCGCCTATCCGCACAAGTTCCTATTCCTCGAACTCTCCAGGATAGGAGCCAAGACCCTGCGCGGGTCTGGAAGTCGCCTCGAAATCTTCTTCTACCTGCGTCGCCACTCGCCCGAACTCGAGCGCGGCCTCGGCGCCGACACCTTCGCGCTCGACTGCACGCCCGTGGTCAATCTCTTCGAGCAGCATGCCGAG
>CAXTQM010000479.1:0-502 GCA_964246205.1 uncultured Beijerinckiaceae bacterium
GTAGAAGGCCGAGTCCTGGATGTGCGACGTCGTGAAGAAGATCGTGCCGTCGGCGCCCTCGCTGAACGTGTCCGGCCAATGCAGCTTGTCGTCCTGCAGCAGCGTCGTCGGCCTGCCACCCTTTTGCGAGAGGTCGCGGATCCCGATGCTGTTGGTCTCAGGGCCGGTGACGTACATCTTGCCGTCATGCTTGCTGATGATCAGCCCGTCTGCCGGGCCGTTCTCGCCAACAATCTCGACCTTTCCGCGCAGCGTCTTGTCCTCCAGCGCTTCCGGCGTCACCGCCGTCGTCAGGCCCGGGTTCAGCGCGGAGGTTGGCAGGCTGTAGAGAGTCTTGCCCTTGATGGCCTGCCAGTAGAGCGTCTTGCCATCCGGGCTCAACGCGATGCCGTCCGCCGCGAAGTCGACGCCACGCCCATCTGGACGGCGCAGCGGCTTGCCTGCCCAGGTGACGGTGACGTTCGGGTCGGCCTGCGTCGAGGGATCGCCGTCGAGAACGCGG
>CAXTQM010000479.1:512-1258 GCA_964246205.1 uncultured Beijerinckiaceae bacterium
GCGACCTTGTCGTCGAAGAAGATCGTCTGCACCGCCTTGTTTGTGGCGAGATCGATTTTCACCATTTTCGCGCCGCCGGGCACCAGCGCCCCCATTGCTGGCGCGGCGGGGTCGAGAACCCAGAGGTGGCCACTGTGGTCTGTCTCAATCGTCTGCACACAGACGAAATGATTTTTAGCCTCGACCTTGTCCTTCAAGGCGTTGCGCCAGCCGTTCATCTCAGCATCAGGATAGGGCGTGACCTTGCCATCGTTGAGTTCGACGACAGAATTCGGGCTATCTTCGGTCCAGCGCGGGAAGCTTAGAAAGATGCGACCATCCTGCGCAACGGCGATTCCGGTCGCCTGATGCTCAAAGCTTGCGACCTTTTTCAAGTCAGGTTGCGCTGCGGTTGGTGTCTGCGCAACGAGCAGCATAGACGTCGCGAGTAGGGCGGCGACGCCGACGGCAGCTGAACGGGAGCATGGGCTGGGCATTGCGATGTCCTCGGGTTGGTGTGCTGTTTGGGCCTGACGCTCAAGCCGGTTTCCTCAAAAACGGTTCCGGGTAGGAGATGCCTGATCCCCGCGGAACCGAAGCAATCGATCTCGAGCCGCTGTACAACAGCCGGCACAAAGGATCCGGGATGGCGAACGTGACAGGACCGCGCTGCACGAGCGGGTAATTGTTCTTGTGTGCATCGACAGCAGGCTTTCACGCCGTTGGCGTGGCATGGGCCGTCTAACGCGCCAGTCGGTCTCAACTTT
>CAXTQM010000479.1:1268-2047 GCA_964246205.1 uncultured Beijerinckiaceae bacterium
CGCCAGCTTTGTCGCCGAGGAGCGCGTAGGCTTCGACCATCCAAAAGCCGCAGGCTGTGAACGTGCCTTCTTCCGCCTCCATCCCCGAATAACGATAGACCAACGGGCCGCGCGATAGCTCGCGCCGAATGGCGTCACGCGTCGATATCATGCGTTTTCTCTCGCCGAAGCCGAAGCGGACGGCCAACAGATGGGCCGCGTCGAGTTTCTCCGTGCCAGCGTAGAGCGTGTAGGCCTCTTTGACGTCCGACCAGCAATGCGCGTCAATCCAAGCGCCGATACGCTCTCGCTCGCGCTCCCAGCGTTGCGGATGACTGGTCTCGATCTGACCGTGACACGCCAGATCGATGGCTCGGTCGAGCGCGGTCCAGCAGCCCATCTTCGACATGGTGTAGTGCTGCTCGTCCTCGAGTTCCCAGATGCCGGTGTCCTTCTTGTGCCAGAGGTCGGCGCAGCGATCGGCGAGGTCGGCGAGAAGGCGACGCGTGACCAGATCGAGGACATGACCCTCGTCGACGAACAGCGCCGCCGTTTCCAGGATGTCGCCGTAGATGCCGAGCTGAAGCTGAGTGCGCGCCTTATTCCCTCTTAGAACTGGCGTGCTGTTGGCATAACCCGGAAGGTCGAGTTCTTCCTGCTCGGGTGCCAACGAGCCGTCGAGGCTGTACATCACGCGCGGGCCCCCCTCGTGGCGGCGGATCGTGGTCGTCAGCCAGGAGAAGGCCGCTTTGGCTTCCTCGACCGCGCCGACGCGCAAGAAGGCCTTGATCGTATAAGCC
>CAXTQM010000480.1:0-2033 GCA_964246205.1 uncultured Beijerinckiaceae bacterium
AGCTGCCCGGGGCCCCAGCTCGCGTGACCCAGCGCTAGCAGGGCGCGCGCGGGACCGTTGCCCTCGGCCAGAGCGCGCAACACGTCCAGGCTCGCGGTAAGCGACAAGGCGTCGTCGATCACCAGGCTGCCTTCGCCGGTCCAGTCCGCGCTATGCAGCACGAAGCCGCGCGATGGGTCCACCGGACCGCCGGCGCACAACTCGATCCGTCGCCGCGGCGGCGCCGGCTGCGGCGCGGGCGGCGCTCCTCCTCCTCGTCAGCCTCGTCCTGGCTCTCCTCCTCCATCAGCGCCTGCCGGTCGCTCATCGGGATCTGGTAGTAGTCGGGATGGATCTCGGCGAAGGCCAGGAAGCCGTGGCGGTTGCCGCCGTATTCGACGAAGGCGGCCTGGAGCGAGGGCTCCACGCGCGTCACCTTGGCGAGGTAGATATTGCCGCGTAGCTGTCGCTTGGAAGCGGATTCGAAGTCGAACTCCTCAACACGGGAGCCGCGTAGCACGACGACCCGGGTCTCCTCCGGGTGCGCCGCATCGATGAGCATCTTGTTGGCCATGATAATACCGTAAGGGCGCGCATCCGCCTGGCGGCGGGAAAGGCGCGACGCCTCCAAAGAGGGAAAGGGGCGGCCCAATCGGGAGCCGCGTTGGGAGCAAGGAACTGAAGAGATCGCGCGGCCGTAGCCGGCGAGATCCCGCGATGGACCGGGGGCGCGGAGCAGGCGTCGCGCGACGAGCGGAGGCCACGAACGTCGGTCCGTGATGCGCTAGCCTTCGACGACCCATTTCCGGGACAAGACATGTCCTGATCGACCTATGCACGGCGCTGAACGAGCACCGGAAGGGCCTGGCACGCGGCGGTCCGCCGTCAACGATTCGATCCGCGCCGATCACGACCAGGCGTCGCGCTGCGCGCAAGCCATCAGCCTCGATAGGCCCGGACCTGACAGCCGAGACTGTCTTCGCCGAAACCAAACACGAGTCGCAGAGTAGGGACCTGTGCCTCTTTTTGCAAGCAAGCCTTGCGGGGTGTGTCGAGCTTGCCACAGTGGTCGGGCGAACGCCGCGGCGCACCTCACGGGCTGTTAACGGCGCCGAGGTAAGACTCTAGTCTGAGATCCGGCGGTAGGGGCGGCATGAGCCAGCATCGAAGCATCGGCATGCGGGCGGCGCTGGCGATCGCGGCTGTCGCCTTGATGGCATGGCCGTTGGGCGGCGTCGCCCGCGCCGCCGGCATGGTGGGCGTCCGAGCCGCCGCGGCTCAGCAGGCAATCGCAGCGACGGTCACCGGCGCCCATGTCGACGGCGGGCTCGAAGCCGCCAGGCTCGTGTTCGATCTTTCCGGCCCAATCGAAGCCAAGGCCTTCGTCATGGCCGATCCCGACCGCGTCGTGCTCGACCTGCCGCAGGTCGAGTTCGCGCTCGACGCCAAGGTCGGGCGCCCCGCCGTTGGCCGCCACACGACCAGGACGCTCGTCGGCTCGTTCCGCTTCGGCCTGCTGGCCCCCGGCCGCTCGCGGGTGGTGATCGACCTCGCCGTGCCGGCGAAGGTCGTCGGCGCCGCCTTGAAGCTCGTCGGCGGCAAGTCGCAGCTCGTGGTCTCACTGGCAAGGACAGATCGTGCCGCTTTCCTCGCCGCCGCGCACGCGGCCACTCCCGCGGCATCTGTCGCCGCCAGCGCCGTGCCTGCCGCCACGCCCGGCAAGCCGACGATCGTCATTGACCCGGGCCACGGTGGTCCCGACAACGGCGCCATGGTCGCCGGCGTCGTCGAGAAGGACGTCACGCTGGCCTTCGCCAAGCAGCTCGCCGGCAAGCTCGAGGCGAGCGGCCGCTTCAACGTCGTGATGAGCCGCGCGACCGACGTGTTCGTGCCGCTGAGCGAGCGCGTGCACGTCGCGCGTTCGTCGGGCGCCGCGCTGATGATCTCGATCCACGCCGACACCTTGCCGGAATCCGCCGACGTCAGCCGCGCCACCGTCTACACCCTGTCGGACAACCCGTCGGACGCCTATGCCCCCAAGGTTGCCGCCAAGG
>CAXTQM010000481.1:0-2027 GCA_964246205.1 uncultured Beijerinckiaceae bacterium
TCGACGACGCGGGTCAGGTCGACCTCGTACTTGTTGGCGCGCGGGGTGAAGCCGCCGGCGACCGCCACCGCGGTCTCCGCCGTCATCCCGGCGATGTAGGGATATTGCCCGGCCACGAGCACCTCGCCGAGCACGAAGAACGGGCGATAGGCGTCGACCTCGATCGAGACCTTCGGCTCGCGGATGAAGCCGTTCTTGAGCTTGGCCTCGACCACCTTCTCGAGCGCCGCCGTGGTCAGGCCCTGGGCGCGCACCGAGCCGACCAGCGGCATGGAGATCGAGCCGGCCGGCCCGACCGCGTAGGAGTTGCTGAGCCCGTCCTGTCCGAACACGATGATGCGCAGGCGGTCGCCGCTCGACAGCGTGTAAGGCACGTCGGCGCCCAGGTCGGCATAGCCGTTGGGACGCGGCGCGCAGCCGCCGGCGAGGAGCGCCATGGCAAGGCAGAAGGCGGTGATCCAACGTCGCATGAGCCTGCCGTGATGCGGGTGGCGGGACCGATCCCGTCGGCCCTCGAACATGTCCGCATCGTTAGGCAAACGTGGTTAATAAAGACTTGTGGGCGCGATGGTTAACCCGGCCGCAACCTTGAAGAGGTTTGCTGTCGCCAGCGTTCCGCAACGAGACTTCCATGCCGCGTCCCCTGGATCCCTCCGTCGGCCCCGCCGAGCCGACCGGCGAGATCGACCTGCGCGCGATCGGCACGGCGCTGAAGCGCCGCCGCCGCGCCTGGGTCGTGCCAACGCTGCTCGCCTTCGTCGGCGTGGGTATTTTCGTCAACGTCGCGACGCCACGCTACACCGCGTCGAGCCAGATCCTACTGGAGAACCAGGAGACCTTCTTCACCCGGCCCGACCGGGTGAACCTGCCTGCCGACGTCGGCAGCCAGCTCGACGAGGCGGCGGTAGCGAGCCAGGTCCAGCTGATCAGCTCGCCCGACATCGCGCGGCGTGCCATCAAGGCGCTGCACCTCGAGGGCAACGACGAGTTCGACCCGCTCGCCCGAGGCATGAACCCGCTGTCGCGCATGCTCGTGCTGCTCGGCCTGCTGCCCGACCCGACGCGCGAGAGCGCCGAGTCGCGGATGGTGCAGGCCTTCGAGCAGAAGCTGACCGTGTTCTCGCCGCCCAAGACGCGCGTGGTGACCATCGAGTTCACCAGCCGCGATCCCAGGCTCGCCGCGCGCGGCGCCAACGAGGTCGCCACGCTCTACCTGCAGGAGCAATCCGCCGCCAAGCGCGCCATGGCGCAGGATTCGGCCGAAGCTTTGGCGGCGCAGATCGCCATGCTGCGCACCAAGCTCGCCGACGCCGACGCAGCCCGCGAGCGCTACCGGCTGAGCTCCGGCCTGCTCGCCGGCACCAACAACATGACGATCAGCGGCCAGTCGCTCGCCGACCTCAACACCGACCTGTCGCGCGCACGCGCCCAGCAGGCCGACGCCCAGGCCAAGGCGGCGACGGTGCGCGAGCTGCTGGCCGAAGGCCGCGCGGCCGACGTCGCCGACGTCACCAACAGCCCGATCGTGCGGCAGCTGTGGAGCCAGCGCTCGCAGGCGCAGGCGCAGCTGGCGACGGAATCGCGGACGCTGCTGCCCGAGCACCCGCGCGTGAAGGAGCTGACGGCGCAGCTTAAGGAATACGATATCGCGCTGAAGAGCGCGGCCAAGCAGGCGGCGGTGTCGCTCGAGAACGACGCCAAGGTCGCCGGGCAGCGCGTCGCCAATCTCGAGACGGCGCTGAACCAGCAGAAGACGGTCACCGGCGTCGCCAACGGCGACGAGGTGCATCTCGCCGCGCTCGACCGCATCGCGCAGGGCTTCAAGGACCAGCTGCAGAGCTCGACCACCAAGTACGAGGAGGCGGCGGCGCGCCAGTCATCCACCGCGACCCCCGGCGGATGCGCGGATCATCTCCCGCGCCGCGCCGCCTCAGGAGCCATCCTACCCCAAGAAGCTGCCGTTTCTGGTCTTCGGCACGCTGGCGACGCTAGTCTTCTCGGTCGGCTGGGTCGTCGCGAGCGAGATC
>CAXTQM010000482.1:0-2026 GCA_964246205.1 uncultured Beijerinckiaceae bacterium
CCTATATGTATTCGGCCGCCCAGGCGGCGACGCTACGATCCTAGGAGGTTTAGCGTCCTAAAAGGCTTGCGTCAGCATGCCGTCAGGCTTTTCATAAGTGAGCCCGTGGCCGGAGGCCGCGGCAAAGCCGCAGTAAACATCGCGGCGACCTTCGCAAATGCTTAAAGCCTCGAGGCACAATCCAGTCGTCGGTGACGGCAGCACTTGAACTTAACGTTCTTCTACGCTCGGTTCAGTTCTCATGCTCCTCGCGCTTGGCCAGCCATGTACGCGCCGCCGCGTCGTGGCACTTGGGATAGTGCGGCAAATTTTTTTATCCCCGCTTGCCGCGGGCATTGCACCATCAGTCTGCAAGTTCAAACGCCAGCAAACGCACTATAGAAGTGGTCTGACAAACCCTGTCGCGCTAGTGCATATCGGCGATCGTCAGGACGCTTCCGCCTCGTCGGCGTCGTATCGGCGCCCCTCGTGCTCGAGATGGAGGTAGGTCGGGTCGAACATCGAGGCGACCTTCAGCGCGGCGACGTCGGGGATCGTCAGCACCCTGCCCTTCAGGACGATCAGCCCGGACCGGCGCAGATCCTGAAGCGTGCGGTTCATGTGCACGACCGAGAGGCCCAGCGCGTTGGCGAGGTCGGCCTGGGTGATCGGCAGCGCGAAGCTCGGGCCCTCGGCGAGGCCGACCGCCTTCAGGCGCATGAACAGCTCGCAGAACAGGTGGCCGACACGTTCGAAGGCGGTGCGCTGGCCGAGATTGACCGTCCATTCCCGCTGGATGGCGGCGGTGAGCAGCATGTCCCAGCGCAGCGCCTGGTGGAGGCGCGGGTTGTCGGCCGCGATCGCCTCGAGCTGCATCCGAGAGACCGTCGACACCTTCGCGGCGGTCAGCGTGCCGATCGAATGATCCATTCGGTCGAGGACGAAGATGTGTGTGTCGCAAAGATCGCCCGGCAGCAGGAGGGCGATGATCTGCCGGCGTCCATCCTCCAGCTGCTTGTAGCGACAGAGCCAACCTTCGACGACGAGGTTGACGTGATCCGGTTTGTCGCCCTCGCAAATGACGTCTTCGCGCGCCTCGAACTGGATCGTCGCTCCGCTCACGACTTCCAGAGCACGACGATCGTCCCGCGAGAGCCGGGTGAACCGTTCGAACTTCCTTATAAGATATTGCGGCATCTTTGTCTCTTCCGGCGACAGACATTGGCCAGAAAACAAAAGATAGAAATAACATAAGTCATCGTCGACTTGTTTTTCCCGGCGCCGCGCCGCCTGGGTGCTCGCGCCCGCCGCGATCGTTGCGGTTTCTCATGATCCAGACAGCGTGCATTGCTACCGCATCAAGCGTCGTCTTACGCAACCGACGACGTGATTACTATCGGTTTGATTGCATCGATTTGTCCCTGACTGAAAATCGTCCGGCAATATTCTGTGTCTCCTTATCATTTTGAAGAGACGCGATTTGGCGTTCGGGGTCTGTTGTCGACATGGCCCGCTCGACGATCCCTTTATCACCGTCCGGGCTCGACGACGATATCACGGTGCTTTCGAAGGGCGCCGGCGTTGTCGGATCGCAAACCCTGCGCCCCGAAATCGCAAAGACGCAACTTCGGATCGACGATCAGAGTCGGCGTGTTGCGACGATGACCCCCAATTCGCAGCAGCACCGGACCGCGACCGAAGTGCTCATGCTCCTGATGGATAGCGCCTTTCTGCTCATCGAGGCACGGGCGACGATCGAGGCGGCCCGCCGATTTTCGAGAGACGGCGACCCCGCGACTGACCCCAAAGCCTTGAAGACTCCTCGCTCCGCTCGCGAACGACATCCGGTGTTCGGCCCCTCGACGTATGTCGAGCCGTGACGTCATAACGTCCTCGCATGGCCACGACGCCGGACGGAGGCGCGAAGAAGGTTCGCGCATTTCGTCTTCCGCTTCGTTTTGCTATCCGACCGAGGTCCCGCTTTGTGGCAAGTGACGACATGCACGACCGAGCGATCATCGAAGACCTTCGGCGACGCTTGGCCGTG
>CAXTQM010000483.1:0-2003 GCA_964246205.1 uncultured Beijerinckiaceae bacterium
CTTGCCGCCGTCGAGGATCGGCGTCCAACCCAGGCTCTCGCCCATCTCCTCGAGCAGCTGCCGAACGCCGCCGACGTCGGCGCCGGCCTCGTAAGGGACCGGCGTCAGTGCGGCGCGATAGAAGCCGATCTTCTCGTGCTCGGTGCCGATGCGATGGCGCGCCGCCGGCTTGCAGCCGCTCTCGAGCCAGGCCACGAGATCGCCGCGCCCGGAGATCGGGGTGCTGTCGGAGACGTCGCGCGCCATCGAGTGATCAGCTCTTCCATCTATGAGGCCGGGCGCCGCTGGCTCGCCTTTCGGGTGCGCGGTTCCATAGTCGGCGGCGGCAGCGGGCGCAAATCGGCGGTGCGGAGCGATCGCGACGCGAAAAAGCGAAGGACCGGAGCCCTTCGCCTCAAATGCCTGTGTTCCGCGCGATTACGGGATCGAGACGACCGGGGTGCCGACGCGCACGCGGCTGTAGAGGTCGGTGACGTCCTCGTTCAGCATGCGTATGCAGCCGTACGAGGCGGCGGTGCCGACCGACTTGCGCATCTTCATCGTGGTGCCGTGGATGGCGACCTGATCGAGCTGCAGCGTGAGGGCGGCGGCGCCCATCGGGTTGTTGGGCGCGCCGCCCGGGATGAAGGCCGGCAGCTCGGGATGATCGCGCGACACGACCTCCGGCGGCGACCAGTCCGGGCGGATGAACTTGCCCTCGACGTAGGTCTTGCCGCGCCAGGCCTTGCCCGTCTTGCCGATGGCCACGGGGTAGCGCAGCGCGGTGCCGTCGCCGTTGGTGTAGTAGAGCGAGCGCTCGCTTTGCTTGATGATGATCATGCCGCCTGGATAATCGGACGGTACCGCCACCGACTGCCTGGCCTGCGCGGGTGCCGCCAAGGCGACAAGAGAGACGCCCATCGCGATGGACGCAAAAAGGCCACCGGCCTTGAGGCCGATCGAAACGTTCCTGCTCATGATATCCCCGTTGGACTTTTTACCGATACGCCGGCATTCACGCCCCAGTCCGTAACGCGGAGATTAGCAAGGCAGTCGTTCAAGCAGGGTTAAAACGTTAGGCACCCGACCTGTTGGCCGGGCGCTGTTGCAGTGACATCACGATTTCGCCGGATTTCGCCCTGTTTCGCCGAAAAAATCGCGGTTCCACCACACGGCAAGAAATTTGCCGCTTGGGGCTATGGCTCGCGCGGACCGCCTCAGGCCGACTTGCGCGCCTCGCCCTCACCCTGCGGCCGATTCGCGACTAGGTCGTCGACCACGCTTGGGTCGGCCAGCGTCGAGGTGTCGCCGAGCTTGTCGACCTCGTTCTCGGCGATCTTGCGTAGGATGCGCCGCATGATCTTGCCCGAGCGCGTCTTCGGCAGGCCTGGCGCGAACTGGATCACGTCGGGCGAGGCGATCGGCCCGATGTCCTTGCGCACCCAGGTGACGAGCTCCTTGCGCAGCTCGTCCGAGCCGGCGACGCCCTCGTTGAGGGTGACGTAGGCGTAGATGCCCTGCCCCTTGACGTCGTGCGGATAGCCGACGACCGCCGCCTCCGACACCTTCTGGTGCGCCACCAGCGAGCTCTCGACCTCGGCGGTGCCCATGCGGTGACCGGAGACGTTGATAACGTCGTCAACGCGGCCGGTGATCCAGTAGTAGCCGTCCTCGTCGCGGCGGCAGCCGTCGCCGGTGAAGTACTTACCGGGGTAGGCCGAGAAATAGGTCTCCACGAAGCGCTTGTGATCGCCGTAGATGGTCCGCATCTGGCCGGGCCAGGAGCGGGCGATGACGAGGTTGCCCTCGCAGGCGCCCCCCTGCACCCTGCCCTCGGCGTCGACGATCTCCGGCTCGACGCCGAAGAACGGCAGCGTCGCCGAGCCGGGCTTCAGCGCGGTGGCGCCGGGCAGCGGCGTGATCAGGATGCCGCCAGTCTCGGTCTGCCACCAAGTGTCGACGATCGGGCAGCGGCTCTCGCCCACCACCTTATAGTACCAGTTCCAGGCCTCGGGGTTGATCGG
>CAXTQM010000484.1:0-2003 GCA_964246205.1 uncultured Beijerinckiaceae bacterium
CCGGCCGCGCCTGCGCCGTCCACGGCGCGGAGGCCTTCGTCGGCCTGTTGCGCGAAGTCGCCGGCTTCGATTTGGCTCGGCTCCGCGTCGGGCCGGGCGGCCGATGAGCCGAGACTATCCGCCGAAACGTCCGGCGCGCACGAAGCTGGTCTGCGGCGCGCGATCGTTGGGCTTGGCGGGCGGTTCGGCGTCGACTCGGAGGCGGCCGACCGCGATCATGCATTCCATCCGGTAGTCGTCCGGCACCCCCAGTTCGACGATAGCGCGGTCGAGATCGTAGCCGGCCATCGCATGCGCCGCCTAGCCCGTCGCCGCCGCCTGCAGGGCGAGGCTCATGCAGGCGGCGCCGGTGTCGAAGCTGTGGCTGTGGTTCTCGCGGACCTCGTCGCTGTCCTTCACCGGCGCGGTACGCTTCGACACGACGGCGAGCAGCACCGAGGCGGCCTCGGCCCAGCGCTGGTTTCCGGGCTTCAGGAGATCGAAGAACAGCCGCCAGTCCGGCGTTTCGCGCTTGGCGTAGAGGAACCGCCAGGGCTGGCGGTTAGAAGAGGAGGGCGCCCAGCGCGCGGCTTCGAAGAGCCGGAACAGCTCCGTGTCGTCCATCGCCTCGCCGGTATAGCTGCGCGGCGACCAGCGCTCCAGGAAAAGCGGCAGGATGGCATGATCGGCGGTGCGGCCGTTGCGGGTCGTCATGGAGGCTCCGAGGCTGAGCCGCATCAAGACGCAAAGCGCCGCCGTCGCAAGATGCGACGGCGGCGTAGCGTCGAGCGTTCGACTAGACGTGCTTGACGGTGCCGCGCTTCACGAGATGCGAGAAGCGGAGGCGCTTGCTGGTGTGGCTGGCGACCTTCAGTCCGTTGCGCTTGGCGGCGATCTTCTTGCCGGCGACGGGCTTGCCGGCGAGGTGCTTGCGGGCGGTGTGCTTCGTCGCAAACTGCCTGGTGGCGCGCTGCGAGACGTGCTTGCGATGAGCCTTGTGGGTCATGCGGGCGTGGTGCTTGATCGGCGCCTTCTTCGCCGTGGTCGCGCTCGTCGTGGCCGTGGAGGGCGTCATGATGTCGGAGGGGCCGGCGGCCTGGGTGATCGTCGGCGCGGCGGTCTGCGCGGAGGCGGTGCCGAGCGAGCCGGCGGCGAGCGAGAGGCCGACGAGAGCGGCGAGAAGCTTGCGGGAGATCATGTTGGCTGTCCTTGCGGTGTTCGTTGCGCTCTCTCTCGAGCGTGGCCAGACCTTAGGCCCCACCGTCTGAACCGCCGCGGAAGGCAGCATTCAGCCGCCCTTCACCAGCCGCCCTCCTCGATCGAGCGGCGACGCCACAGGCCGTAACGCCAGGGCGCGTACCAGCGCGCGGCCGAGGGAATCGTCGCCGGTACGGGGTCGAGGCCGGCGGTGCCCCAGGGATGGCAGCGGCAGATCCGTGCCGCGCCCATCCAGCCGCCGGGCCAGACGCCATGGCGGGCGATCGCCTCGTCCGCGTACTCGGAGCAGGTGGGCAGGTGACGACACTGCCGGCCGATCAGGCCGGACAGGGTGACTTGGTAGAGGCGGATCGCCGCGCGCGCGGTCCGGCGACCGACCGTCACGGATGACGCCCGGGCAAGGGCATGATCAGCGGAGGCCTGGTGCAGATATGGGAAAGCCCGGCCTGAAGGCCGGGCTTGCGGTTCGAAGCGTCGTCGCGATCAGTAGCGGGCGACGACCGGCGCGGGATTGAAGCCATCGAACTTGTAGCCGAGACCGAAGCGCAGGACGTTCCCCTCGGTCTTGAAACGATTGATGAAGCCGCCCGGCGCGCCGGCGATGCTGGTCGAGACCACGGTTCGGGTGCCGAGATCGTAATGCACGAATTCGACGCGCAGCGTGGAGGAGAGGCTGTCGAGGAAGCTGAGGGCTTCGATCTTGGTGCCGCCCATGAACTTGCCAAGCAGCTTCTCGACCGAGAGATAGTTTAGGATGCTGTCGGCCGGGATGGCGTATTCCAAGCCGCCGCCGTAGTCGTAGCCGG